>RFKS01000293.1 GCA_003694205.1 Alphaproteobacteria bacterium
GGGTCGGCGATGCGGGCAAGAAAGGCCGCGGCCGCGGCGCGCGCCTCGTCCGGTGCCGCCCGCAGGCCGCCGGACGCGAAGGCGGCGGCAAGCAGGGCGGGAAACAGGAGGAGAAGAAAATGGCGAGGACGGCGACCGGTCACGGCGGGACTCCTTTGACAGGCACGATCGCGACAGTGGGCCGCGATTCCGGGGAGCATCCTGGAATATAGGGGCCGCGCGGTCCCGCGTCACCGCCCCACCGCAAACAACGGCTCACGATTTCCTGATCTGCAGCTCGACGATCCTGCGCAGTCGCTCGCCATAGGGCGGCTCGGCGCCGATCAGCCGGCCGATATTGATCCGCGACTGACGATAGATCGACTTCGCGTGGCTGAACGTCCGGAAGCCCTCGCGGCCATGATAGACGCCCATGCCCGAGGGTCCGATGCCGCCGAAGGGCAGGTCCTCATGCGCCACGTGCCACAGGACGTCGCCGAGCGTCACACCACCCGAGACGGTGCGGTCGAGGACCCGACGCTCCTCCTCCCGGTCGCGCCCGAAATAATAGAGCCCGAGCGGGCGGGGGCGGGCATTGACATAGGCGATCGCGTCCTCGATCGCCCGGTAGGAAACGATCGGCAGCAGCGGCCCGAAGATCTCCTCCTGCATCACCGTCATGCCGTCATCGACGTCGCGCAGGATGTGAAGTGGCAGCACCGTCGAGTTTTCGTCGGCGGTGAAATCCTCGCCCGCGGGGTTGACCACCGTGATCCGCGCCCCCTTGCGTGTCGCATCCTCGATATGGGCGAGAAGCCGCGCCTTGTGGCGGGCGTTCACGATCGGCGTGTAGTCGGGATTGGCCTTGACCGTCGGATAGAACGCGGTTGCCGCGGCCTCGAGTGCCTCCACCGCCGGTGCGACCGCCTCCTCGGGCACCAGCATGTAATCCGGTGCGAGACAGATCTGGCCGGCATTCATCATCTTGCCGATGATGACCCGTCGCGCGGTCTCCGCGAGATCGGCGCTACGCGAGACGATGACCGGTGATTTGCCGCCGAGCTCGAGCGTCACCGGCGTCAGATTGTCCGCCGCCGCCCGCATGACATGGCGACCGATCGCGGTGGCGCCGGTAAAGAGCAGATGATCGAAGGGCAGCGCCGAGAAGACCTGCCCCACCTCGGGCCCACCGGTGATGACCGTGATTTCGGTCTCGTCGAAATACTCTCGGATGAGCCGCGCCATGGTGTCGGAGGTCGCCGGCGTGATCTCCGACGGCTTGATCATCACGCGGTTGCCGGCGGCGAGAATACCGGCGAGCGGGGCGAAGGTGAGGTTGACCGGGAAATTCCACGGGCTGATCAGCCCGACGACGCCCTTCGGCTGATATTCGATCCATGCCTTCGCACCCAAGAGCCCGAGCGGGAATTCGAGCCGGCGGCGTTCCGGACGCATCCAGCGGCGGACATGCTTCTTCGCAAAGGCGAGCGCCTTGACCGAAGGCGCGATGTCGCTGAACTGTGACATCAAACGCGGACGACCGCGAAAGTCCTCGGCCATCGCGTCGGCAAGGCTATCGCGGTGCGTGACGAGCAGGGCTCTAGCACGCTCAAGGCGGTCGATGCGCACCGCGGCGGATACCGGGCTTTCGGCCAGAACGGCCTTGCGCTGTGCCGCAAGCACCGTTTCCATCGCCGTGCGAAGCACCGCCGTCTCCTGCGCTGCATTCACCGCCCTCGCTCCACCTTCCATGTCCGCCTCCCGTCCCTGTGCTGCGGTCTCCCACCGGTCTCCGAGCAAAATATAGGACAGGCAAACGCGATTGCGCGCTCACAAATCCGGCAGCGGCGACGGTGACGCCCAGGAGGCTTGTCTTTGATTGCCGACTCGGCCAGACAGAAGCGGCCGATCCGAACATCCAGCAACGGGGTCAGTCATGCTCCTTTCACGCCTCGCTCCCGCCCTTCTCGTTCTCGTGGCCGCGCTCCCGGCGCTCGCGCAGGAGCCTCCGATGCCGCCACGCGACGATCCCATGTGGCGCGCAGCCGAGGCAGCGCTCACCGCACGCATGGCGTTGCGCCCGAACGAGGGACGGGCGAAGAACGTGATCCTCTTCATCGGCGATGGCATGGGCGTCTCCACGATCACCGCCATCCGCATCTTCGATGGCCAGAGCCGGGGCAACCCCGGTGAGGAAAACGCACTCTCCTTCGAGCGCTTCCCTTATACGGCACTCGTCAAGACCTACAATGTCAATGCGCAGGTGCCCGACTCGGCCGGCACCGCGAGCGCGATCATGACCGGGCTCAAGACCAATCGCGGGGTCATCGACATGGCGGCGAGCCGCGAGGTGGCGACCTGCGGCGACCCGGCCGACGGCGTGCTGCCGAGCCTTGCCGAGCGGGCGGCGGCGGGCGGTCGTGCAATCGGGGTGGTGACCACGGCGCGGCTTACCCATGCGACCCCGGCCACGGTCTATGCCCACAGCCCGTCACGCGAATGGGAGGCCGATGTCGATCTCAGCGCTGAGGCGCGGGAGAATGGCTGCACGGACATCGCCGCACAGCTCATCGCCTTCTCCCATGGCGAAGGCGTGAATGTCGCGATGGGCGGCGGCCGCGCCAATTTCCTGCCGCGCGAAAAGGGCGGTCGCCGCGGTGACGGCCGCGACCTCGTCGCTGCCTGGCGCGCGCACCATGCCGATGCGCAGACGGTGACCACGGCCGGCGAGCTTGCCGCGATCGACCCCGCATCGACGCATCACCTGCTAGGCCTCTTCGCCGACTCGCACATGGCCTATGAGGCAAAACGCGGGGACGACCAGCCCTCGCTCGCCGAGATGACCCGCCGCGCGATCGACATTCTGGCCCAGGATGATGACGGCTTCTTCCTGATGGTCGAGGGCGGACGCATCGACCATGCCCATCACGCGGGCCGCGCCGCCCTTGCGCTGCGCGACGGTCAGGCCTTCGCCGACGCGGTGACCGCGGCTCTGGCGCGGGTCAATCTCGACGAGACGCTGATCATCGTCACCGCCGACCACAGCCATGTCTTCACCATTGCCGGCTACCCCGCGCGCGGCAATCCGATCCTCGGGCTTGCCCGCGGGCTTGACGAACACGGCCACCCCACGGGCAAGCCACTGCTTGGCGCCGACGGCAAGCCCTACACGACGCTCGGCTACTGGGACGGCCCCGGAGCCCTCGCCGGTGAACGCCCCGATCTCGACGAGAAGACGGTGACGGCGCTCGACTATCGCCAGCAGGCGGCGGTACCGCTGCATTCGGAAACCCATGGCGGGGAGGACGTGGCGGCGTTCGCCGTCGGTCCCTGGGCGCATCTTGTGGGTGGCGTGATGGAACAGAACCTGCTCTATCACGTGATGGCGCGCGCGATGGCGCTGCGCTAGCTGTCGGCGGAAGCGTTCCCGGAGAGCGGCGCGTCGGCCGGGCGGCCGAAGAAATAGCCCTGCATGAAGTCGGTGCCCATCGAGCGCAGCAGGCTCGCCGTCTTTTCGTCCTCGACGCCCTCGGCGATGACCAGCACGTCCGATTGCTTTGCGGCATCGACCATGTTGGCGGTGATGTTCCAGATCGCCGGTTCCTTGCGGATGCGGCTGACCAGCGACTTGTCGAGCTTGATATAGTCGGGCTTGAGCCCGATCAGCATGGTGAGATTGTTGAACCCGCTGCCGAAATCGTCGAGCGCGATGCGATAGCCGGCGCTGCGGCAGAAATCGATGACGCCGGCGAGCTTGTCGATATCATCGACCGCCTCGCTTTCGACGATCTCGAAGACCACCCGGCCGGGATCGATGTCCGCTGCCTCGATGAGATCGAGCGTATCGGTGAAGGCCGACTGTGCAATCGACACGCTGGCCGGCAGGACATTGATGAACAGACGCTCGCGAATTCCGAATTGTGCCGCGGTGCGCACGGCACTGTCGCGCGCCGCGGCATCGAGGCGGGCCCCGAGCTCGCCCTCGGCGGCGAGAAACATCTCGAGCGGCGGCACCATGCCGCCATCGCGCTTGAGCCCGCGCAGCAGGAATTCATATCCATGCACAGCGCCGTCGGAGGCATTGACGATCGGCTGCATCAGGCTCTTGTAGCGGCCCTCGCTGATCAGCTCGGCGAGCCAGCGCGTGGAATGGTGCCTGACGAAGGATTCGACCGTATCGATGCGCGCGAAATCGGCGAGCCGCGGCGCCGCCTCGGTAAAGACGAGCGCTTTCGTCTGACGCTGGCAGTCGAGGCCCATCCCCTCGCCGAGCGTGCGCGCCAGCGCTTCCACATCCTCGGCGAAGACGCCGACGACGCGGCTCGAATCGGTTGCGAAACTGGCAAACCCGGCGGCCGTCAGCATCTCGGCGATGTCGACCGCCACCGACGTACTCTCGGCCCACAGAAGAACCCGCAGGACCGTTGCCTCGCCGGCCGGTGCGGTCGTCTTGAGCAAAGGAAGCATCAACGACCCCTCAGATGCCTGAGCGGTTTGCGAAATTCCTGCGCCGGTGACATTGGCGTGCTCGGTCCTCATTCTATCTTCACAGGGAGCGATACGGTGATCCCCGTTTCGCAACCGAGGCTAGCGACCAAGGATAAACAAAATCTTAGCGACCGGACGCGCAACCCCTCACGAATTGAGGAGGGCCGCGATCTCGTCGCGCGTCCGCCCGGCGGCGAGCGCGAGGATGAGCAGAAGGCGCGCCTTTGCCGGCGACAGCGAGCCTGCCGGGATGAGGCCACGGGCGATGAGATCCCGCTCGCCGCCCCGGTAGCCATAGGTGCGCTCCAGCACCGGGCCGGCACCGGTCGCACTCGCCAGAATGACCGGCATACGGTCCGCGAGCGTCGCCGCGCGGTCGGCCATGGTCTCGGCGAGATGACCGGCGCCGAAGGCGGCAATAACGACGCCCGCGATGTCCGGCGGCAGATGATCGAGCTCGGCGCCGTCGCTCCCGAAAACCGCCGGCACGAGGACCACCCGCGGCAACGGTACCTCCGGCGCCGGGCGTGGCAGACGCGGTGGCAGTCGGGGACGGGCAAGACACAGCACCCGGCCCTCGAC
>RFKS01000294.1 GCA_003694205.1 Alphaproteobacteria bacterium
CCGCCGTGCGCGGATCGAAGCGCAGCTTGTGGCTGCCGGTCGGCAGGCGGATGGCAGCGACGCCCGCGATGCCGACGGGAAAATTCCCCTGGTCGACGAACTTCTTCTTCACGAACAGGCCGAGATCACCAATCTTCGTGTAGCTCGCCCGCGGAAAGATCCGTACCGGCGGCAGGAAGCCGGGATTGAGCTGGGCGCGCTGGCCCACATTCAGCACCGGCAGATTGAGCCGCAGCGTGAAATTGTCATCGAGCCCCAGGAAGAGGTCGAAATCGAGAAAACTGCGATCGAGATCGAAGTCGGCAAAGCGGGCGCCGATCTCGCGCTGTCCGAAGACGTCCTTTTCATCGATTCGCGTGGCATCGCGATAGGCGAAGAGGACCCGCATCGAGCCCGGTGGCAGGACGAAGGCCGACTGTGTCACCGCAGGCTCGTAGTTCGGCGGGATGAAGCTCTGGATCTGGTCCTGCAGCGTATAGCGTTGCGCCGCGACGAAATCCTCCTTGGCGCCAAGGGCAAGATAGTCATTTTCCGGTGCCGCGGGATTGAGGTCGGGTGGATTGGAACGCAGCCCCGCCTTTGTCCGCACGGTCGGCACCGGAGCCGATTTCGCTTTCGCCTGTGAGCCGTCGCCCTTGAGCGAGGCAAGATAAAACACCAGATGTGCCCGCTCCTCGTCGGTGAGCCCGAGATTGGGCATCATCGTCCCCGGCTTCACCGCCGCCGGATCCCTGAGCCAGGTGAAAAGCCATTCCGGCGTGTATCGATCGCCGACGGTATCAAGTGCCGGACCGACGTCTCCGCCTTGGCCGCCAATGCTGTGGCAGCCCGAGCAGCCCTTGCTTTCGAACAGGGCCGCGCCCGGCCCGGTGGCGGGTGCTGCGAAAGCCGCCCCGCTGAGCAGGAGAAACAAGACGCCCAACAGGACGGCCGGGACGACAGGTCCCGGATCAAGCCGATTTGTCATTTTCGTTCCCCTCACGAACTGGCGGCCGACCTGCGGCCGCGGACGCGGCCCGACTAGGCCCGGACGCCTCGTGCCGGTTTGCGCGAGATCAAGAAAGCGCATCACAACCGCGTGAAACGCTGTCACAAATCCGTGAGAATGGCTGGCGAGGTAAACTTAAGGCTCGAATCGCCTATCGGTGCTGTCCTAGCCGGTACGACGACGAGCGGGCGAAGCCCCGTCCTTGGGCAGGCCGATGCGCGGCGCGCCAAAGAGGAATCCCTGGCCAAAATCGACCCCGAGCTCGCACAGCAGTTCGGCCTGCGCCTCGGTCTCCACCCATTCGGCCACAGTGCGCACCTTGAGGTCGCGGCACAGCGTCACCATGGCGTGAAGGAAGGCACGGGCCTCGGGATCCTTTTCCGCATCCCGGACATAGCTGCCGTCGATCTTCACATAATCGACCTTGAGCTGGCGCAGATACTGGAAGCCGGAAAGACCGGCGCCGAAATCGTCGAGACAGACGGCAAAGCCCAAGCCGCGGATCATCGCGAGCTGCTCCGCAAGCGCATCAAGATCCGTCACATGGCTGGACTCGGTGATCTCCACCAGGAGGTCGCCGACGAGCATGCTGTGCTCCTCCAAGAGACACTTCAGCCAGGCGACGAAGGCGGGGCGCGCGAGCGAGGCAGGGGACAGATTGACGGCCGCCTTGATGGCTTTTCCCTGCCGCTTGAGGCGGCGCATGCGTTTCGTGACCCCGGCGATGATCGCCTGGTCGAATTCGCCGATCATGCCCACCTGCTCGGCAAAGCTGATCAGCTTGAACGGCGAGCCGCCGCGCATGTCGAAGCGGACAAGCGCCTCGACATGGTGCATCGACCGGTCGGTGAGCCGGACGATCGGCTGCCAGGCGATCTCGAAGCGACGTGAACCGACGATACGGCGAATCATGGCGATCTGCTCGCGGGTCTCCTTCATGCGGCGCGAGAAGCCGGTGCCGATCTGCTGGATGTCGAATTCCGGCGAATCCTCGGCGAATTTGCGTACCGCATAGACCAGGGCGCGGACCGAATCCGAATCGTCAGCCTCGACCAACTCCCCCGCCGGCAGGCTCGCCGCCGAGAGCTTTTGCCCCGTCCGCTCCTCGAGCGTGCGCATCATCTCTTCGGCATCGCACGGGCCTTCGCCGGTCTCGTGAACGACCGCATAGCGCCCTTCGGAAAGCTCGGCAGCGGATTGTCCGCCAAGGGACAGGGCTGCAAGATGTCGCGCGAAATCCCGTTTCCCGGCCTCATCGGCGGGGGCCGCGAGCTCAAGCAGCGTCACCACCACCTGATCGTCGCCATGCTGCTTCAGGAGCGATGGCAGGCGATCGAGCAGTTCCTCCGAATCGGCAAGCGGCGGCGAGGTTCGAGCGTGCGGGCCGTCGAGACGGGCTTCGCTCATCACCACCACATGGATGAGGTCTGACTTGGGATCCATGGCTGCCAGAAAGAGCGCCACCGGCTGTCGACGTCCGGCGGGGCCGAGCGCCAGCGTCAGCGGACCGAGCCGCGGCGTCTTGCCGAGAAGGGCTGCGGTCGAGCGGAACAGGCGCGCGTCCTCCTCACCCATGAATTCGGTCAGCGGCCGGCCGGCGGGTGTGTCCCCGTTTTCCGCCAACCCGAGCCATGACAGGGCGCCCTCCATGTCCCGGATACGCAATTCGCGGTCCAGTGCAAGGAAGACATCACCCACACAAAATGCATAGGCGACGAAGTTCTTCGTCTTCTCCGCTTTCTTCAGCAACGTAACATGTCCCGCCTGTTAAGCGTCGTTTACGTGAATTCGATTACGATTTCCTGAATTCGGACCTGGTGGCGTGGGACGGGTGCTGGCTCGAACGAGCGTTCCCGCCGGCGCACGCGACACGATCCCGCAAGGAGACTTGCATTCTTCGCCCCGCTCACCCATGAATGGCGCGAACCGATTCACTGGATCAACGAGATGACCGAGCTCTAGATGGCGAAAGAAGAAGTTCTCGAAATGCGCGGTGTGGTCACCGAGCTGCTGCCGAACGCCATGTTCCGCGTCAAGCTGGAGAACGGACATGAGATTCTCGGCCACACGGCGGGCAAGATGCGTAAGAACCGGATCCGCGTTCTTGCCGGCGACGAGGTGCTCGTCGAGCTCACGCCCTATGACCTCACCAAGGGCCGCATCACCTATCGCTTCAAATAACGGCGCCGGGACGACATGGGTGACCGCCCACGATCTCTGACGCCGCCGGCCCGCCCGCAGTTCATCCTCGCCTCCGCCTCGCCGCGCCGACTCGCGCTGCTGCGGCAAATCGGACTTGAACCCGACGTCGTCGTTCCGGCCGACATTGACGAGCGCCCGCAGCGGGGCGAGCTGCCGCGCCGGTATGCTCTGCGACTCGCCTCGGAGAAGGCGCAGGCGGTGGCCCGGGCACGGCCGGGGACCTTCGTCCTCGGCGCCGACACGGTGGTTGCGGTGGGGCGCCGCATCCTCCCCAAGGCGGTGGACGCAGAGGCCGCCGCTGCCTCACTTGCGCTCCTGTCGGGGCGGGCCCACCGTGTCCATGGCGGTGTCGCCCTCATCCTCCCCGACGGGACGATGCGCACGCGACATGCCGAGACGCGGGTTTCCTTCAA
>RFKS01000030.1 GCA_003694205.1 Alphaproteobacteria bacterium
CCCTTGCGCAGTACGAGCGTGGCGCCAAGCGCAATGAGCGGCGGCATTGAATCGCCGATCGGCGAGCCATTGGCGATATTGCCGCCGATGGTGCCGGAATTGCGGATCTGCACCGAACCGAGCCGGCGCAGGATCTCGCCGAAATCGGGATAGTGGCGGGCGAGCAGCGGTGCCACGTCCGCATAGCGCACACCGGCGCCGATCGCGATCGCCTCGGCGGTCTCCTGCACCTCTGCGAGATCGGCGACGCGGGTAAGCGAGATCACATGATCGAGCCGGCGGTGCTGCTTCGTCACCCACAGGCCGACATCGGTGCCGCCGGCCAGCACCACCGCCTCGGGCGCGGCCTCGAGGCAGGCGGCAAGCTCGTCCGCGCTCCGCGACATCTGATAGCGCATCGGCGCCCCCGTGACCGGGCAGGCACCTTCGATATCGAGCATTTCATCCCGCGCGATGGCCTCGAGCTGCGCGGCTATGGCCGCCATGTCACGATCCGGACCCGCCGCCGCACGTTCGCCGGCGGCGAGAATGGGGCCATAACCGGTGCAACGGCAGAGATTGCCCGCAAGCACGTCTTTGAGCACCTGCCGCGAGAAATCACCGCCATTAAGCTGCCAGCCATAGAGCGACATGACAAAGCCCGGCGTGCAGAAGCCGCACTGCGAGCCATGACAGTCGACCATGGCTTCCTGTATCGGATGCAGCCCGCCGTCGGGGCTGCGCACGCCCTCCACCGTAAGCACATCGCAGCCGTCAAGCTCGGGCAGGAACAGGATGCAGGCATTGACCGCGCGATAGCGCACACGGCCGCCTTCGAGGCGGCCGACGACGATGGTGCAGGCGCCGCAGTCGCCCTCGCCGCAGCCTTCCTTGGTGCCGGTCAGCCCCTGCTCATAGCGCAGGAAGTCGAGCACGGTGCGCGTCGGGTCGGTGACCTGCGGCTCGCACAGTCCGCCATTGAGATAGAATCGCAGCCGTCCCGACATCCTGCCTCAGCTTCCACGATAGGTGCTGTAGCCATAGGGCGACACCAGAAGCGGCACATGATAATGCGCCGCCGCGTCGGCGATACCGAATTCGATCGCCACGGTGTCGAGAAAGGGCGGATCGGCGAGCGTCACCCCGCGCCCGCGGTAATAGGCCGCGACATCGAATTCGAGGCGATAGCGCCCGGGCACGAGCGCCGCCGCGTCGAGCAGCGGCCGGTCCGTGCGCCCGTCCGCATTGGTACAGGCGGCGGCGAGCGGCGCATGCGCGTCCCCGGCAGCGAGGCGAAAGAGGCGCACGGCAACGCCCGCAGCGGGGCACCCGTGCATGGTATCGAGAACGTGCGTGGTCAGCCCGGGCATGATCCGATCACCCTTGGTCCGAGAGCGCATGAGTGTGCCGGGCTTTGCCCGGCGGATGCAAGACCTAATTGTTAGCAATCCCTTCCCAAAACGTATACAACTTTGTAATCTGATCGGAACAATCTTCCCTGCATTGAGTCCGGAGTGAGCCACGTGCCGACGTCCCCGCCCTATCCACGCGACCTGATCGGATACGGTCCCAACCCGCCGCATCCGCAATGGCCGGGTGGGGCCCGGATTGCGGTGCAATTCGTGCTCAATTACGAGGAAGGCGGCGAACGCTCGGTGCTGCATGGCGATCCCGGCGCGGAGCGATTCCTGTCCGAAATCGTTGCCGCACCGGAGGTCGAGGGTGCGCGTCACATGAGCATGGAGTCGCTGTTCGATTTCGGCGCCCGCGTCGGCGTGTGGCGCGTGCTCAGACTTTTCGCGCGCTACGAAATGCCGCTCACCGTCTTCGCCGTCGCCATGGCGCTCGAGCGCAATCCGGCGGTCGCCGAGGCAGCGCTCGCGGCAGGGCACGAGATCTGCTCGCACGGCTATCGCTGGATCGACTATCAGCATGTCGACGAGGCCACCGAGCGGGCCCACATCGCACGCGCGATCGAGATCATCGAGCGCCTGACCGGCGAGCGGCCGCTCGGCTGGTACACCGGGCGCACCTCACCGCATACCCGACGACTCGTGGTCGAGGCCGGCGGCTTCCTCTACGACGCCGACGACTATAATGACGAACTGCCCTTCTGGACACGGGTTGCGGGCAAGGACCATCTCGTCGTGCCTTATACGCTCGATGTCAACGACATGCGCTTTCTCACGCCGCAGGGCTTCAATACGGGCGAGCAGTTCTTCACCTATCTGCGCGACAGCTTTGATGCGCTCTATGCGGAAGGCGCCGAGCGACCGCGCATGCTCTCGGTCGGCCTGCATGCGCGCATCGTCGGCCGGCCCGGGCGCATCGGCGCGCTCGAGCGCTTTCTCGCGCATATCCGGTCCCATGAGGATGTGTGGGTCTGCCGGCGCATCGACATCGCCCGTCACTGGCACACGCATTTCCCGCCGCCGCCACCGGGAGACGAAGCATGACAGCAACGCTGGTTCCGAGCCGGCTCGAGCGCGCAACCTTCTTCGAGCGCTTCGGCGGCATCTACGAAAACGCACCCTGGGTCGCCGAAGCTGTCTGGCACGAGGCGCAGACCGGTGCGCTCGACGATCCCGAGGCACTCGCCACAGCCATGGCCGCGGCCGTCGATGTGGCACCGCACGAGCGCAAGCTCGCGCTCATCCGTGCCCATCCCGATCTCGCCGGGCGCGCGGCGGAAGCCGGTGCCCTGACCGCCGCATCGAA
>RFKS01000295.1 GCA_003694205.1 Alphaproteobacteria bacterium
AGGTAGAGACTTCCCTCGGTGTGATTCCCCTTCGCGCTTCGAGATCGACACCCGGCACTTCACCGGCAATTACCCGCCCGCCGCCTCGCTCGAGACCTGCATCAGCGACGCCGAAGTCCCCGGCGACGAGGCGGATTGGGTCGAGGTCGTACCGGTGACCGCACTCAAGGGCGACGACCGGCTAGGGCTCGCGCTGCCCGCGCCCGTGCGCGCCACCCATGTGCGGCTGCACATCTATCCCGACGGCGGCATCGCGCGTCTCCGGGTCTGGGGGCGCATCCTTTTCGACCCGGCCATGGCCGGCACCGACGGGCGCCTCGATCTCGCCGCGATGGCGCATGGCGGGCGTGTTGTCGCCGCCAATGACGCGCATTTCGGCGCGCCGGACAATCTCATCGCGCCCGGCCGTGGGGTCGACATGGGCGATGGCTGGGAGACGCGGCGGCGGCGCGAACCCGGCCATGACTGGGCCATCCTGGCCCTTGCCTGTCCGGGACGGATCGACGAGGTGATCCTCGATACCGCGCATTTCAAGGGCAACTATCCCGACCGGTTTTCGCTGCAGGCGGCCATGATCGACGCGGCGCCCGATGCCCTCCTCGTCACACAGTCGCAGTTCTGGCCGACCCTGCTCGAGCCGATGTCGCTCGGCCCCGATGCCGAGCACCGGATTACGGAGGGCCTCGCCGATCTCGGCCCGGTGAGCCATGTGCGGCTCAACATCTTCCCCGACGGCGGCGTCAGCCGGCTCCGGCTTCTCGGCAGGCCTTATTCCTGATCGGCGCGCGGGCACGTGCCGCGCCAAGATAACGAATTCACCGCCAGCCGTTCCGCCGACCCACTGTTTCACGCATCGCCATCGGGTGCGGCGGCCTCCTGCGCCCGGCCCTCGCGCTCCTTGAGGATACGCTCGGAGATCGCGAAGAAGGACGGATTGTCGACATCGATCGGGCCATAGGCGTAGTCAAGCATCACGATCTCGATGCTGGTACCGAGATTGCGGGCAATACGGTCGATGAGCTCGGGCCCGGTCGCGAGGCGCAGTTTGTAGAGCAGGAAAGGCATGAGGCCGAAGCTCTTCAGGATCCGCCAATGGCGCTTGCCGAACTGGCCGCCGCTGCGAAAGACCTCGGCGCTGCGGAATGCCTCGGGGCTCCGGAAGGCGTAAAGATTGCACGCCGAATAGCCGCCGTCCTTGAGCCGGTGATAGGCGAGCCCCACCTCGGGATATTCCGCCATCACCGTTTCCTGGCGCGTAAACGCCACCGCAATCTCGGCCGTCGAGCGCTCGAAGCCGGCGACGAAATCGCGGATGAGCTCGGGCGTATGAAGCGCATTGTCGCCGGTCGTGATGACGAGCGGCGTGGCATCTGGCACGCTGTCACCAAGCGCGAGGATGCTGTCGGCGAGCGTCGTGCGGCTCGCGATGAAGGAGATCACGCCGGCCTCGAACCAGGCGGCGAGCTGCGGTGTCGCGCGCAGCAGCTCCTCGCGCTCGATGGAGACGAAAATGCGACCGAAGCATTCGCTCTCGATGAGCGCGCGGATGACCCGCTCGAGCATCACCTCGCCGGCGATCTCGACGAAGCATTTGTGAGACTTGCCCTGCAATCTAGCGACCGAATCCTCGGCCCCGCGACGCCCCGCGGCAAGCACCAGCGCATTGAGACGATGCGCTTTTCCTTCCGAGGTCATCGCACAGCTCTCCCTGCATCCCCTGCATTGAAAGCGAGGTGCCGCGTCATCTCGCCGATCGAGGCGAGATCGGGCAGGTGCTCGAGCGTCTGCCGCAGCGCGTCTGCCTCGTCATCGGAAAGAATGCCGGCAATGCAGCTCTCGTACTTCTCCCAGTACTGTGCCGTCGTGAACGGCGCCGCCTTGCTGCCAAGCGGCATGGCCCGGGTCTCGGTGAGCACGCGGCCATCCTTGAGATGCACCTCGACGGTGGTCGGAAAGACGCCCTCGAGCCGGTCCACCGGATCGCGCTCGATGAGAGGAAAGAGCCGCCGGATTTCGGGCCGCATCACCGCCTCGTCGGTGAAGTCGGCAAGGGTGGCGCCGCCCCGGGCGAGACAGAGGGCGAGCGCGTATTCCATCGAGAATTTGCTCTCGAGCCCGGTCCGGGGATCCTCGTACATGAGATTGTTGAGATGAACCTTCGGTGCATGGACGACGATGCGCGCGACGTCGTCGGCGCCAAACCCGTATTCGACACGCAGATGCAGCAAGGCGTCCATCGCGCGGTGCGCGCTGCCGCAATTGGCGAACCGCTTGACGCGGAAGCCATGCTCGGTGATGAGCAACGGCTCACCAACATGTTCCGTCTCGAAGCGCAGGGTCTGGCCATGCTCGATGTCGGTTAGCGTGTCGCGCAGCGCTTCATAATCGGGGCCGACCATCAGTCGGTTCATGCCGGTCGGACCGTCGAGCGTGCCGAGTCCGGCGGTGACGCCCGACCGGGCAAGTCCGGCCGCGACGATTCCGGCCTTGGCGGCGAGGCCGGCATGGATCGGCTTCGCCATGGTCCCGAATTGCGACATGAAACCCGCCGCCATGCTGGTTGCCAGCGACAGCGCCATCGCCGCCTGCTCCGCGCCGAGACCATGAAGGCGGGCGCAGGCCGCGGTTGCCCCCATCGCCCCCATGGTCGCGGTCGCATGCCAGCCGCGATTGCGGTGCACCGGGTTCACGCCCTGACCGACGCGACCCATGATCTGGAGCCCGACGATATAGGCGTCGAGACAGGCGGCGCCGCTGGCCCCCATTTCCTCGCCGAGCGCGAATATGGCGGGTGCCAGCACGGTCGTCGCATGCGCCTTTGGCGGGTCGAAATTGTCGTCGAAATCGAGAACGTGGCCGGCCGTCCCGTTGACCATCGCCGCCCAGGGTGCGCTCAGCCCCTGCCGCCGGCCGACCGCCGTCACCTTCCCCTCGCCCCAGGGACGGACCGTGTCATAAACGAGACCCGTGACCGGCTCGACCGCGCCCGGAACCATGACCGCCACCACATCGATGAACTCGCGATGGGCCGAGTCCAGGGCCTCCTTCGACCACTCTTGCGGCGTCTCCGCTATCCAGCGGCCATAGGCCAGAAGCGGATTTGCGGCGGTGTCGTTCTGCGGCTCGGCCATCGCGTTCGGGTCCTCTCGCTTTTGCAGGCGGCGACTGCCCTATAGGAAATGCACCGCGTTTTCCGCAAGGCGCAAAATGACGCGAGCCCGGCCGCTGCCATTTTCTCGCCGCTATTGCGACGTTTCATGCGGCCCTCGGAAACCGTGGCGACCGGGGATGGATTCCCGCGGGCGTTTTTCGTGCCGTAAAGACTGCCGAATCCGGGGCCGATACGGGGGTAGTGACGATTCCGAAGACCGAGGCCATATACGCCCTGCCCGACCATCAGGTGGTGAGCGACCTTTTGCCCGACATCGGCAGCCGCCGTCTCGGCGTGGCGGAGGCGCGCCGGCGCATCGCGGCCAATCCGGGGCTGGTGCCGCTGGCCATCGACCCTGCCGGAGCCGGAACGGTCCTGTGGGGCGATCTCGGCCGGCACCCGTTTCGCGAATGGCAGTTTCTCTACACGGTCAAGCACCTTGCCGAACAAGATGCGATCGGCGAGCACTTCGCGACCGGCATGGAGATCCTCGACGACGAGGATTCGTTTGCCGACAGCGTTCGCCCGTCCGGCTTCATCTTCCATATCTCCCGCTGCGGATCGACGCTGCTCGCCAAGGCGCTGGCACGGCCGGCCGGCAACATGATGATCAGCCAGGGCGGACCCTTGCAGCGCGGTTTCTGGGCGCACGTCACCGACGACTGGCGCCGCCCGGCAACCGCCGACGAGACGACGCTGCGCCGGCTGCGGGCCGTGATTCTCGCCATGACCCGGCGCCGTTGCGGCGACGAGCGACGCGCCTTCATCAAGTTCATTTCCTGGAACAGTCTCTATATCGACCTGATCGCCGCCGCCTTTCCCGATGTGCCGTCGCTTTTTCTCTATCGCGACCCGGTGGAGGTGATCGCCTCGGTGCGGCGCGAGACCACGGCGGCGCTGCTCGCCCGCGGCACCCGGGAAGGCGCTTTCCTCACCGGCCGGCCCGCTGCCGAGACCGCCGCGATGAGCGATGTCTCCTATCTTGCCGCCTGCTATGCACGCTATTTCGAAGCCGCTCTTCACGCCGAGGCCCCGCTTTCCTATATCGACTATCGGGAGCTGAGCGCCGAGCGGATCGCCTTCGTGGCCGCGGAGGGACTGGGATATGTCGCCTCGGACGAGGAGATCGCAGCGATGCAGGCACAGTTCCGCTTTCACTCGAAAGACGATGCCGGCACGAGCACGTTCCGCGACGACAGTGCTGCAAAGCAGATGGCCCTGTCGTCAAAAGAACGTGAAGAGGTCGAGAGACTTTGCCTCGGCGGCCTGAAATCGCTTGGCAGATCGCCACGAAACCTGTTTATGAAGAGAAGGGCCGGAAAGACGACGAACCCTTCGCATGCCATGATGGGAACGCAGTTATGAAATCGCTCGCAGCACCGGGACTTTTGTCCGTCATCATCCCGAACCACAATTACGGCGCCTTCATTGCACAGGCGATCGATAGCGTGTTCGCCCAGGACTATGAGTCCATCGAGCTGATCGTCGTCGACGACGGCAGCAGCGACAACTCGCTCGAGGTGATCCGCGAGACGGTGCGCCGCCCGAACCGGCTGACGCGCATCGAGGTCGTGTCCCTGCCGAAGAACGCGGGCAAGCTGGCGGCGATGAATGTGGGTCTCGACTATTGTGTCGGCGAATACTGCATCACGCTCGACGCCGACGATATGCTGACGCCGGGCTATGTCAGCCGCTCGATTCGCGAGCTCCTGCGGGCGCGCTCGACCAATCGCGCGATCGGCTTCATCTATTCCGACTGTAATCTCATGGGTCCCGACGGCGAGGTCGTGGGCCACGGCAAGTCAACCGCCTTCGATCCGCGGCTCATCGAGCGTTACAGCTTCATTCCCGAGCCGGCGGTCACGCTGATGGCGGCGATGCGCGAGGCGGCGCCCTTCGATGAGTCGATCCGCAAGGGCACGAAGCACCACAAATGGCGGCGCATCATCGCCAATGGCTGGCAGGGCAAGCACATCGCGGAGCCGCTCTTCTATTACCGCATGCACGGCAAGAACCTGTCGGGGATCGGCAACCGCGTGCTCGATGAGATCGCCGGCGGCCATCGTGGCGAGCGCATCCTGTCCGGCTACTGGCCGATGCAGACGCGCTGATCTCACGGCAACGCCGCGGCGCGCGCCTTATTCCCTTCCCTCTCCCTGCCCGGATCCGGTTGCGGTGCGATCGCGCCTATTCGGCAGCCATGGTGAAGACGTTGAGCTTGTTGCCGTCGAGATCGCGGAAATAGCCGGCGTAAAAGGTCGACCCCTCGCCGCCGCGAATACCGGGCGCGCCTTCGTCCTTTCCGCCGAGGGCCAGCGCATGGGCATGAATCCGGTCGACGAGATCGCGTGAATCGACCACCAGCGCGACCATGGTGCCGTTGCCCACCGTCGCCGGCTGTCCGTCATATGGCTTGATGACGCCGAGGCCGGGACGCTCGGGATGATTGCTCCAGGCGACAAAGCGATCCCCCTCCATCATCCGTTTCGCCCCGAGTTCGCCGAGGAGCTCGTCATAGAAGGCCGCGGCCCGTTCGAGATCATTGGTTCCCAGTGTGACATAGCCGATCATCGTGGTCTCCCTGTGTTCCTCGCAGGAGCCTAGAGGCAATCCCTGCCGGATGGTAGCCGCATCGTCACCGCCCGCTGATCGCTTGCATGCTCGCTCGAAGGCGAGGCGCGGCACCGCATGGCGTCAACCCAGTTTCTTGCCGAAGATGCGATAGGTCTTGTAGATGCGGCAGCCGATCTCGTCGAGGATGTCGCGCATGCCGTGATTGTCCTCGAGAATCCAGGACAGCTCTCCCCAGCGCGCGCCCTTGGCGACACAGCCCTGGCGGATCGCCTCGATGAGAAGCAGCGCCATCGCCGCGCCCTGCCGCGTGTTTTGATGCGCCTTGCGCACCCCCATGAGAGGCACGCGGAACCGCTCCGGATAGCGGGTCTTCATCCGCCACAGGAGCTTGAGCCAGCCGAAAGGCAACAACCGCCCGCCGAGATCCGCAATCAGGGCGTTGAGGTCGTAGAGCGCCACCATCATCGCCGCCGGCTGCCCCTGATAGCTGCAGATCTGGACACAGGTCGGATCGATGAGCGGGCGGATCTCACCCGCCATGTGCCGCGCCTCGGCATGGGTCAGCGGCACGAAGCCCCAGTTCTCCGACCAGGCGTCGTTGAAGATGTCGATGACGGTCTCGAGCTCCTCGTCATAGCGCCGCATGTCGATCTCGTGGAGCCGGAAGCGGGGATTTCGCCGCGACGCCTCGACAAAGCGCGTGATCCGTTCCGGCGGACCCTTGGTGAGATCGAGCTCATAGGCAAACACGTCCTTGGCCTTGGCGTAGCCCTGCGCCTCGACCAGGCGCCGGTACCAGGGCCGTGCATGACCCATCATCAGTGCCGGCGGGGTGTCGAATCCCTCGACAAGAAGTCCGATCTCGCCGTTGATCGAGAGGTTGAACGGCCCTTCGGCGCGGGCACAGCCGCGCTCCGCCAGCCACCGCTCCGCGGTCCCGAACAGGGCCTCCGCGACAACCGGATCCTCGACGCACTCGAACATGCCGAAGTGCCCGATCCGCTCACCACGCGTCTCCTCGACCAGCCGGTCGACCTGCGCGCTGATGCGCCCGACCGGAACGCCGTCGCGGCAGGCGAGCCAGTACGCGGCCTCCGCATGTTCGAAATAGGGATTCCGGCGCTTGTCGAGGAGCGCCAGCCGCTCCACCATGAGGGGCGGCACCCAGGCCGGATCGTCGCGATAGATCGCGGCCGCCATGCGGATGAACCGCTTGAGCTCGCGGCGGCTCGTGACCGGCTCAATTGTCACCTCTCCTGGCGCCCGCATCACCCGATCGTCCCTTCCCCTGTGCTGCCGGTCCTGCGGCCCTCGGTGCGGCCCCGTCACCGGCGCCGGCAAACGGGCCGCCTCTGACGCCAAAGTGCCGCAACATCCGGACCTTAGCGGCCGGCGTGAGGAACGCCAAGCCCGCGATACTCACACTTGCATCACATGCGCGGGACGCGCGCGCTTTTGTCAGGAGATGCGTCCTCTGCGCAACGCCCTGCCCAGTCGGCCGAAGGCGGCTGCATCCTCGTGTGTCAGGCCGTAGCGGATGAACAGGGCGAGCGCGAGGAGGAATGTTGCCAGCAATATGGCGAACTGCATCGCCGGCGCCACGCCGGCCACGGTCCGGCCGGTGACAAGGATTGCCGCGCCCAGAAGCAAGGAGACGAGGAGCGGCCGCCACATCTGCCGGCTGTAAGGCAGGATACGGGCGAGACAGGCGACTTCGACGAAGGCGAGCGCCGCCGATGTCACCATCCCGGCGGCGGCGGCGAAAGCGGCTCCGGCGGTGCCGTGGGATCCGACGAGCACGAGAAGAAGGGCGACCATGACCGCGAGACCTGCAAGACCATTGGCGAGCGACCAGTAGGTCGAGGAAATGGTGCGCACGATGGCCGGTGCCTGACCAAAGAGAAAGGAGACCAGGCGGCCGACGACGAGAATTGCGAGCGCGTTCGCCACCTCACCGGCGGCGATCCCGACGCCATTGAGGAGCGCGCCGCGCGCGGCGAGCACGGCCGCCGCCGCGAGAATGCCGATCGCCATCATGAGGCGCGTCGAATAGGCATACATGTCCTCGACCGCCTGCACCCCGGTGGCACCGGCACGATAGGCAGCGAGCGGCGCAATCACATAGTCGAAGCTGGTGTGGATGACCTGCAGGAAACTCGAGATCTTGCGTGCGATCGAGTAATAGCCGGCGGCCGCCGCACCGGCCGCACCGGGCACCAGCACATTGAGCAGCACCACGGGAAGCTCGGAGAAGAAGCGCTGGATCAGCGTCGCCGGTATCATGGGCAGCGCATAATGCAGCATGCGGCGGAAAAGGGCGCGGTCGGTGGGGACGGCAAACAGCCGTCTGCGGTCGAAAAACCGGCCGAGCAGGCGCCAGGCGAGAAGGACCGCGAGCGCCATCGAGACGACATGCGCGAGAAACAGGCCCGATGTCTGCAGGCC
>RFKS01000296.1 GCA_003694205.1 Alphaproteobacteria bacterium
AGAGCTGCAGGTGTCGGCGGTCTTGTCGGGCGCGGACGTAGACGCGGACCGTGGCAGTCACCGCTCGGCTTCCTTGCGCGCTGCGTATTCCGAGGCCGAGACTTCCTTGCCATGCCAATAGTAGACGGTCCAAACATCCATATGCGGCGGAGGGTCAGTATGGAATTGACTGCCCTCCCAAACGCCGTGTGGCTTGCCCCATTTATCCAGTGGGCCGGAGAACGACCAGTGTTCTCTCATCTTCGAGAGCTTCCGGCGTAAAGGCCTACCTGTCCAATAGTTGCGCTCGGTGGTCACCGAAAGCCCATCTTCACGGTCGGCGATATCGATTGTGACGGCGGTTGCGGCGAAATACACGACCACTGCCATGATCGCGGACACTCCAAGCAGGATAGCGACGTGCTTTTTGTCCATCACTTCGGCTCCTTTCGCTTGGTGGTGCTGTAGCTTGCCCGTTCTTCTTTCAATTCAAGAAACTGGTCAACCAATGGCCCAATCTTTTCCGCGAAGGGCAACATTTCTGCAGATCCGGCTGTGCCCTCGATAAAGTTCTTGACGTAGGTGAAGCCCAATAGCGCCGACTCCCAGTTTGAGGCCGGGATGCTGGTGAATCGCTGGGATTTCGCACGCTTCAGGCACGCCTCCCCAACGTCTGCCAATGCGTGCAGCCCCTCACAGAATCGTGCGTATTCCTCAATTGATACCGAGTAACCCCGCCCTCCCTTACCACGTGCTCGTTTTGCCATGTATGCGCCCTTTCCCTATTTTTTGAATGCATTAGTGTCCGCCCTCTGCAGTTATTGCAGAAACTTTTTTCTTGTCCATAACCCACTGCTCACGCGGGACTTACGACCTCATTTATTGCGCGTTTATTGGCGCTTCGCATATTTTTACTATTTCTACACTTGTCGCATGCTGAAGCGATTCCTATATTGACGGCCGTGGGAATCAGGAGAGCTCGGAGGCGTGGCAGGCACGGCGGCGCAACCGAGTGCAAAGGGGTTTTCCGTGGAAGTAGTTGTGATGGATATCAGGAGGACGCCGAAGGCGCGGAGGCGTGTAACGGAGCGAGTGCGGGCGAACAAATGCCTGTACGTCGACTCTGACGGCAAAGAATGCGACGAGCCAATCGTGACGCTGGGACTCTGCTCCGGCCACGCAGTGAAGACGCTGCGTGAGCTGAAACGAGAATCGCCGAAAGTCGCGGAGCTGTCGCGTGCGGAGCTGATTCGCCAGGGCCGGATGTTGGCGCGGGGCGAACAGCGACGGCTGATGCGGCCGTCGCCGATCGCGCTGGTGATTGAAAGGGTTCGCCGTGACGTATCTGCCTAAGATCCTGCTGCCAGACGCGCTGTACACGACGCAGGAGTTGCAGCGGTTGGGGATCGGCCGGCAAACGCTGGCCGAGGCGCGTCAGTCGGGCAAGGTGCGGATGTACACGGCGGCCGGTCGGGCTTGGTACGTCGGCCGCGAATTGATCGAGTGGATCACGACGCGGGGGGTCGTGGAGCATGCTGCACAGCCGGAGGTTGTGCGTGGAGTGAATGGAGGCTCGCGTGCGGCTGGGTGTCAGGATTCAGCTTGCGGTGATCTGGCCACTGGCCAGCGATCCGCCTGAGTCCTCTCGGGTTCGATTCCCGGGGCGCGCTTGGCTTTTGGCTAGAGTGTTTCTGCTTGTGCAACGGAGTGTTTTCCATGTCGCAATTGTTGCTTTTCTCTGAGCAGCCAGCGAATGGGGCCTCGGCGGATCGCCCGTATCGCGTGCGGTTGCGCGTGCATCGGGCCCGGCGAGTAGCTCACTGGATCGAGGCCGAATATCGGTCGCGCGAGGAATGCGATGCCGCGATCGAGCGGCTGCGCCAAGTCGATCCCTCTATCGTCGCGATCGAGCGGCAGGAGGTGGTCAATGCATGAGCGCCACGACAACACCTTGCGTCACCCGTGGCTGCCGGCGGACGATCCAGCAAATCATCCGCGCCAAGGGTACTGGGTTCCGACGCCGCAGGAGATCGAGGAGCAAGTGCGAGTACTGCGTGCCCAGCGGATCGCACACGGGACGTACGAGGCCGACTTTTCGCCTCCGCTGCGCGAGGTGGTCGGATTGGCGGTCTGCCGGCGGCAGGGCGTCGAATAGGAGCGAATAGGAGGCGGACAAATGGACCGGCAGGGACGCGATGACATGATCGAGGCGGCGAGTGCGATCGCAGTCTGTGCGATCCTGGTGGCCGCCGCTGCGGCCTGTGCAGTGATTTGTTCTGTGATCTGGAGGGTTGGTCAGTGAAACAATTGGATTTGTTTGGCGAGCCGTTGGAAAGGTCCGACGATGGACCGCGGGACATCTACGGAATGCCGTTGGCACGCCGTACCGACCCGGTGACCAGCCACCAGGCGGCGGATCGCATGCGCACCAGCGGTGCGGCGCGGACGCACGCAGAAAAGGTGCTGGCGTTCGTCCGCGCCAACCCTGGATCGACCGGCCACGAAATCGCGGCCGGAACGGGTCTGGCGCAAGTCGAGGTAATCCGCCGGCTGGGCGATTTGCAGCGGTCGGGCGAAGTGGAAAAGCGACCGGCTCCGGAGGGCCGGCGCTGTCGAATCAAGCCGCATTCGCGGCAATCTCTATGGTTTGCAATTTGTTGATCGAAGGGAATCCTGAAAGGAGTCGCCATGTTGGTTTTAGGACGCAAAGCCGGGGAA
>RFKS01000297.1 GCA_003694205.1 Alphaproteobacteria bacterium
AGGATCGGCAGGACGATGGCAAGGCCGATTCCCGCCGGCAGGAAGCCAAGGACAAGGCCGCCCGACACGATCACGCCCCAAAGAGCCATCACGCGCGGATTTCGCGCGACGACACGGACCGATGTCGCCACCGCCGTGCGCAAGTCGACATTGCGGTCAAGCAGCAACGGGAAGGAGACAACACTCAGCACGAAGGCGAGGCAGGCGAAGACGAAGCCCACCGCATTGCCGGCGAGGATCAGAAGCCAGCCGCGTTCGGTTGTCAGAATCTCCGAAAAGAAGGCCGTCAGACTGTGCGTTGCCGGTGGCCCCATGATCGCAAGATAGAGCGCCTGTGCGGCATAGAGCCAGAGAAGGAAAATGGCGGTGAGGATGGCGCCGAGGGTGACGATATTGGCAAGCGCCGGTGAGCGGAAGACGGCGAAAGCGTCACGCCAGCGGGCCTCCTCGCCGCGCTCTCGTCGCCGGCTGAGCTCATAGAGGCCGATCGCGGCGAGCGGGCCGACGAGCGCGAAGCCGGCGATCAGCGGATAGATCAGCGGCCACAGGTCGCGCCCGGCGGCGGCCTGGATGAGCAGGAAGGAGATCACCGGGTAGATGATGCTGAGAAAGATCGGGTGGCTCGGCTTGGCGCTGAAATCCGCATAGCCGCGTCGCAGCGCTTCCCTGAGATCCGACGGGCTCAAGACATTGATGCGGGGCGCGACGTCCGCGGCCCCCGCGTCGGCGAATGTCGAGTGTCTAGCCATCTTCTGCCCCTTCTTTTCCTCTATCTCTGGAACGCCCCGCGCGTCGTCCTCCCCGTGCGATCATAATCCCTTTACGCATTTCCCTTATATCACAAGCGAACACGTTTTTGGGCGCCCAGCGCGTGGGCGGGCCTCTGACGGCGGAAATACGCGGGCCTTGCTCCGTTCCCGGCGACCACATTAGGATGACCGGAACAGGCACCGGGACAGGCGGGAGTATGTGCAAAATGATCAGGGCTGGACGATTTCTTCTCGGGACCGGGATTGCTCTGTCCGCATGCGTCCTTCTTGCCCCATTGCCGGCCGCGGCCTATGTCGGTCCGGGGGCCGGTCTTTCCGCGATTGGAAGCATCCTCGCCGTCATCGCCGCGGTCTTTCTCGCCATCGTCGGCTTTGTCTGGTACCCGATCCGCCGCCTGATCCGGAAGCTGCGTCCCGGAACCCCGCGGGCAGAAGGGAGCGGCGAGGCGCAGCAGGCCGACGCGGAGAGCGGGCAGTAACCGGCCGTGGTCTATCTTGCCCTGTCGCTGTCGCTGATTCTTTTCATGCTCCTCATCCACCTGTTGGGGATCGTCCCGCGGGCGCGGGCCATCCTTGCCGATACGCGCTCGGCGCTCGCGGTGATGCGGGATGCGCAACTCAGCGAAGAGGAGAAGGAGACAGCGGTACAGAAAGCGGCACTGGCCATGTTCGGCGCCGCGGCCTCGATCATCGCGCGCATCGCCGTCAGCCTCGTCTTGCCGGCATTGCTCGTCCTCGCCGGCGCGCAAGGCGGCATGCTTTATGAGGAAAGTGCCCTCGTCGCCGCCGCCTCGGACTGGGTCTTCATCCTTGTCGCGAGCGCCGCCATGATCGGTGCCTTCTTCATCCTCAAATGACGACCTCTCCCTATTCCCGGCTCGACCGGATGCTGCACCATGTCGCCTTCGCGAGCCTCGGCATGCAGCGCGCGCTTGCCGACATTGAGGAGCGGTTTCTTCCCGAAGGAGCCCTCGAGGTGCCTTTGCGGCGGCCCGTCTTCGTCACCTCCCTGCCGCGCGCTGGCACGACGCTTTTTCTCGAACTTCTGGCCCGCTGCCCGGACTTCGCCACGCACAGCTATCGCGACATGCCCTTCGTGTTGTGCCCCATCCTCTGGCAGCGGCTGTCCAGCGGCTGGCGCAAGACGTCGACGCTTGCAGAACGTGCCCATGGTGACGGGGTGCTCGTGAGTTACGACAGCCCCGAGGCCTTCGACGAGGTCATCTGGAAGGCCTTCTGGCCACGCAAATACGCCGCCGACCGCATTCACACCTTCACCCCCGCCGACCGCAATCCCGAGTTCGAGGACTTCTTCCGCCGCCATATGCGAAAGCTTGTGGCGCGTCGGATGGAAGCCGAGGGGGGCGCACCGGGTACCGTCCGCTATCTGTCCAAGAACAATGCGCTTATCGGCCGAATCGATCTCCTGAGAATGCTCTTTCCCGATGCCGACATCGTCATTCCGCTGCGTGATCCCTGGTCGCATGTGGCCTCGCTGCAAAAACAGCACCGGCGCTTTCTCGCCCTGCACGCCGAAGACCGGTTTGCCGCCCGTTACATGGCCTGGCTCGGCCATTACGAGTTCGGCACCACCCTGCGCCCCATCGACTTCGACGGCTGGCTCGACCGCTGCGAGGTCCGCGATCCGGATGACGAGCGCTTCTGGCTCCTTTATTGGTCGCAGGCCTATGAGGCGGTGATGGGGGGCCTTGAAGGCGGCCGTGTCCATCTCGTCGATTTCGAGCGCGCACGCGCGGCACCGCGCGAGGTTCTGGAGCGGCTGGCGACAGCGCTCGACCTCGCCGAGCCACGCGCCCTTGTCGATCAGGCGGACCGCTTTCGCGAGCCAACGGTCAGGGAATCGGCGCGCCGGCCAGCCAATCCGCTTGAACGGAAGGTGCGCGACATTTACCAAGCTTTACGAGATCGGTGCCTATGAGTGAGATTTCCGTCACCGGTAGCAAGCCGCGCGGATGCGGCGAGGACCCAGAGGGGCCATAAGGTCCGGCCATCTCCCGAGGGAACGCGACATGCTCGGTTTCTTTGTCTCGATCAGCGTTCTCGCGACGATCCCGCTCATTCTCGTGCGGCCCTATGTCGGTATCCTCGTGTGGACCTGGCTTGGATTCATGAATCCGCACAAGCTGTCCTGGGGGTTTCTTTCCGAAGGCGGACGACTCTCCCTGATCGTTGCGATCGCGACGCTTGTCGCGTGGCTCCTGTCCCGTGAGTCGAAGCGAATTCCCTTGAATGCGGTCACCATCCTGCTTGGCGCATTCATTGTCTCGATGACCCTCTCGACACTGAATGCGGTTGCCCCTGAGGGCGCCTGGCAGGGCTGGGACAAGGCCATCAAGATCATGGCCATGGCGGCTGTCATGATGGCGCTCGTGAACAATCGGACGCGTATCCATGCACTGGTCTGGGTGATCGTGCTGAGCCTCGGCTTCTTCGGCGTCACCAACGGGCTCAAGACGGTGATGACGGGCGCGCGTTACATCGTCTGGGGGCCGCCGGGCTCCTTCATCGCCGACAACAACCAGCTTGCGCTGGCGATGCTGATGACGATGCCCCTCATCCGCTATCTGCAATTGCAGACCGACAATCGCCTCCTCCGCTGGGGGCTCAGTGCCGCAATGGTGCTTACCTTCTTTTCCGTTATCGGCAGCCATTCGCGCGGTGCCTTTCTCGGCTTGCTGGTGGTGATCACGGCGCTTGTCATGAAATCGCGCTATCGCGTGAGAATCGGTGCCCTTGTGCTCACACTCGCCGCCATCGGCGCCTTTTTCGTGCCACAGAGCTGGGTCGATCGCATGGAGACGATCCAGCATTATGAAGAGGACGGCTCGGCAATGGGCCGTCTGCGCGACTGGAAGTTCAACTATCTGCTCGCAAGGGAACGGCCATTTCTCGGTGGCGGCATCAATGCTTACCAGAACACCGCGCTCTTCCTGCGCCTCATACCGGGCGCGCCCAAGGCAGCCAACGCCCACAGTGTCTATTTCCAGGTCCTCGGCGCGCAGGGATTCCTTGGCCTCTTCATCTTTCTCGGGCTCGCCTATGCAGTGTGGCGCAGCTTCTCCCACGTGCGGAAGCAAACACTGCCGTTGCCGGAACAGCGATGGGCCTATGATCTTGCATCGATGGCGCAGGTCAGCATGCTCGGCTTCTTCAGCGCGGGC
>RFKS01000298.1 GCA_003694205.1 Alphaproteobacteria bacterium
CAATTGAAGTCCGCAAGCGAGAGAAAACGGAAAAGCGCTGCGGCAAGCGGCACCTGACCCTCAACCGGCCGTCGCGGGCAGCTTCGCCACCACCCGGATCTCGGTCTCGCCGAAGGGCGAGGCGAGCGCCGGCGTACCGACCGCGGTCCAGGCGGGGTGCGGCGGGTTCATGATCTCCTTGCGGACCGCAACCGCCGTCTCGAGCTGGCGCGCGAGATCGGTATGGAAGCTCATGATCTCGACCACATCGTCGAGGCTCGCTCCAGCCGCCGCGAGAATCCTCCCGATCGCCTCGAGAGCGTGGCGGAAACCGCGCGCGTAGCGCTCCTCATAGGAGCCATCGCCGGCAAGGCCGGCGATAACGCCCGAGACATAGATCGTCCCGTCCTCGGTCCGGATGGCGGGTGCGAAACCCCACTTGTCATAGGTGGCCTCGCTGCCCTCGGGGATGACGATATGGGAGCGCTGGCGCGCGCCCTCCTGCGCATGG
This sequence comes from Alphaproteobacteria bacterium, assembly GCA_003694205.1. Lineage (GTDB taxonomy): Bacteria > Pseudomonadota > Alphaproteobacteria > Sphingomonadales > Rhodothalassiaceae > J134. The sequence goes on from RFKS01000298.1 coordinate 491, forward strand.
GCCGGAATTGCGGCCAACAGGACAAGGCAGAGCAAAACACGCACAATCATGGTGGGTCTCCGATCGGGGGTTGCGTTTGTGGCTCCGGGCATGCTCGCCGCCATCGGCCACCGGTGCAACAGGACCTTTCGTCGACCCGCCGCCGATCCGGCGGCAGCGGGGAGCACCTCCGGCCCGGGGCCGACGGCCCGCCGCTTTGCATTGCATCCGGATTCCGATGTGACTAACATGCGCGCAATAGGGCGAATGTGTTCCAGAATAACCGGCTTCTCCGTTCTCATGAAAGGATCGATAATGAAGCCTTCAATATTGCTCTTCGGAAAGAAGAACGATTTTTACTGTGAACGCGCTATCGAATTCGTTACGACACATTTTCCTGTTAATGAAATTATTCTTGGCTCTCGTGGAGACCGTTTTCCAGAGAAAATAAATTCGTGGCACGGTGACTACATCATTTCGTATCTGTCTCCTTGGATCATACCCGCAAACCTTCTCGCGAAGGCGCGTCGCGCAAGCATAAATTTTCATCCTGGGCCACCCGAATATCCCGGAATCGGATGCACGAATTTTGCGATCTATGATGGGGCGGACCGGTTCGGCGTCACCTGCCATCACATGGACCCAAAGGTCGACAGCGGGGAAATCATAGCTGTCCGGCGCTTCCCACTTTATGAAAGCGATAGCGTATATACGCTCACGCAAAGATGTTACGGATATATCATCCAACTCTTCTATGATGTGATGTCGCGAATTCTTGCCGGTGATCCGCTTCCGCAGGCGGATGAGACATGGGCGCGCGCGCCGTACAAACGGGTCGAGCTCGATGCCTTGTGCCGGTTGACCCCCGACATGCCGGCAGACGAAATTCGCCGGCGGGTGCGGTCCGTCACCTTTCCCGGCGCGCCCGGTGCCTATTTCGAGATCGACGGCATGCGCTTCGCTTACACGGCGGAGGAATGAGAGAGACGCGGCCGGCGCCGGCCGCCGATCGCAAGGAAGGGAGAAACCCCTTGGCCATGGAATACCTGCACACGATGGTGCGCGTTGCCGACCTCAAGGCGGCACTTGATTTCTATTGTGACAAGCTCGGGCTCGTCGAGGTGCGGCGCATGGATCACGAGAAGGGCCGTTTCACCCTCGTCTTTCTCGCCGCCCCGGGTGATCTCGAGCGCGCGAAGCGGGATCAGGCACCACTTCTGGAGCTCACCTACAACTGGGATCCCGAGAGCTACACGGGTGGGCGCAATTTCGGCCATCTCGCCTATCGCGTGGACGATATCTATGCCACCTGCCAGCGTCTCCTGGACGCCGGCGTGACCATCAACCGTCCGCCGCGCGACGGCCATATGGCCTTCGTCCGATCGCCCGACGGCATCTCGATCGAGCTTCTGCAGAGCGGGGCGCCGCTGCCGCCCAAGGAGCCCTGGGCCTCGATGGAGAATACAGGGAGCTGGTAGCCCCTTGCCATCCGACGCTGCGGTCCGATAGAGCAAGCGCTCCCGTACCCTCGAAGAAAAGGACCGGCACGCGAGATGGACGCCCCGAAAAAAGTGGTGCTTGCCTATTCGGGCGGGCTCGACACCTCCGTCATCCTGAAATGGCTCGAGACGACATATGGCTGCGAGGTGGTCGCCTTCACGGCCGATCTCGGCCAAGGCGCCGAACTCGAGGAGGCGCAGCGAAAGGCCGAGATGCTCGGGGTCAGGGAGATCTTCGTCGAGGACCTGCGTGAGGACTTCGTGCGCGACTATGTCTTTCCCATGATGCGCGCGAACGCCCTTTACGAGGGACTCTATCTTCTCGGCACGGCGATCGCCCGGCCGCTCATCGCCAAGCGCCAGATCGAGATCGCGCATCAGACCGGCGCCGACGCGGTGGCGCACGGCGCCACCGGCAAGGGCAATGATCAGGTGCGTTTCGAGCTTGGCTATTACGCGCTCGACCCCGATATCCGGGTCATCGCTCCCTGGCGCGAATGGGACCTCGGCTCGCGCGCCAAGCTCATCGCCTTCGCCGAGGCGCATCAGATCCCGATCCCGCGCGACAAGCGCGGCGAGGCGCCCTTTTCGGTCGATGCCAATCTTCTCCACACCTCGAGCGAGGGCAAGGCGCTCGAGGATCCCGCCATGGAGGCCGAGGAATTCGTCTATTCGCGCACCGTGGCCCCCGAGGACGCCCCAGACCGCCCCGAATATATCGAGATCGACTTCGAGCGCGGCGACGCGGTGGCCGTCGATGGCGAGGCGCTCTCGCCGGCGGCCCTGCTCGCGCGGCTCAACGAGCACGGCCGGCGGCACGGCATCGGCCGCATCGATCTCGTCGAGAACCGTTTTGTCGGCATGAAATCGCGTGGCATCTACGAGACCCCGGGCGGCACCATCCTCATGGCCGCCCACCGCGGCATCGAACAGCTCACGCTCGACCGCGGCGCGGCGCATCTCAAGGACGAGCTGATGCCGCGCTATGCCGAGCTCATCTACAATGGCCTCTGGTTCTCGCCCGAGCGCGAGATGCTGCAGGCGGCGATCGACCACAGCCAGGAGCATGTGACGGGCCGCGTGCGAATGAAGCTTTACAAGGGCTCGGCGCAGGTCGTCGGCCGCCGTTCGCCCAACTCGCTCTACAGCCTCGAACACGTCACCTTCGAGGAAGACTCGGTCTATGATCAGCGCGATGCGGAAGGCTTCATCAAACTGAACGCCCTGCGCCTCAAACTCCTCGCCCGCCGGCGGCGGAGAGGATAATCGACCGGCAACTCCGAATCGTTCGCGATCCGGGCAGCGCGATTTCAAATCCGCTTCTTGAACAGGACATAGGCGGAGAATGCACGCCGGTCCTTGATAGGGACATTTCTGAAATTCTTCAGCGCCGTTTCCGTAGCCTCGATCGCTTTCAGAACCTCTGATTTCAGGAAACAGGCCGTGGGGTCGTAATCCGCAGCATGCCTTTTTTCCTGCATCGTGACAAACGTGCCTGCGAAATCCTGAATCTCCTGAGGAAATTTTTTAATGAACTTCCTAGCCGTGCAGGCGTTCTTCGCGAAACCATGTTCCAGAGCGCGATAAACCTGCCGCCAGGCATGCCTGCTCCTATCGGCCCCATAACCGCCCACCAGGGTATCGGCGCAGCAGCGCGCAAGACAGTGAAACAATGCGTAATAGGCCGAACTGACCGCCCGGCGCAAATTCACCTGCGACGGCTTTCCTGACCCACTCGTCGCAAGCAGGCGGGCGGATTTCAGAAAGTCACGCGGCTGCAGGTTTCATCCTCTTCGCATCGGACGTCGAGACATAGGAGATGATCGGGAAGCGATCTTCCTTCAGTCTATGGAGCTTTTCACGCACATGGCGAACCATGCTCACGGTCTTGTTGGGATCGAGGCCGCCCTTCTCGGCATCGAATATCACAAGAACGCGCAGGATTTCGTCGCCATCATGATCGATGTCTTCCTGAACGGTAACACGGTCGATCACGGCGTCGGAAAGCTGCTCCCGAACGACACGTTCAATCGTTTCCTGGACTGACTTTTTCATCCTTATTGATCCTCAACACCCGGTCTTGTGCAATCATTTATATCACGTGGCGAGAGACATGAACAAATTGTTCTCCCGCACAAGACCCGACAAGCACGGACCGTTCCTGCGTTACCCCTCGACGAACGGATCGAAGACGGCAACGCCGGTGGGCGCGAAATGGCGGACATTCCGGGTCACCACGGTAAGGCCGTTCTCG
>RFKS01000299.1 GCA_003694205.1 Alphaproteobacteria bacterium
GCTGGAGAGGGAGGAGGCCGTGGACAAGACCGCGTCAACGGATTGACGCCGCGGGGCGGCTTTCTTCGGTGAGCGAATCGGGCACTGCGGTCGCCGGCGGGCCGCGCAGCATCGGCTACGCCTATGATGCGGCCTCGAACCGCACGCGGCCGGCGCCTATTCCGCGACGTCGGGCAGGATGACGGTTGCCGTCGTGCCCGCGCCCTTCTCGCTCCTGATCTCGAAGCGGCCGCCATGCGCGGCGACGAAGGCCGAGACCAGCGGCAATCCGAGGCCCGTTCCCTCATGGCTGCGGGTGAGCACGCTGTCGACCTGGCCGAAGGGCATGAGCGCGCGCCGGATCTCGTCGTCGCTCATGCCGACGCCGCTGTCGGCGACGACGAGGCGACAGCCACCTTCCGGCTGCGCCGACGCCTGCACCGAGATGCGCCCGCCCTGGGGCGTGAACTTGATCGCGTTGGTCAGCAGGTTGAGCAGGATCTGCTTGCACAGGCGGTCGTCGGCGTGAAAGGCAAGGTCGGGCGGCGTGATTTCGACCGCAAGCGCGAGCCCGGCGGTCTGAGCACGTTCGCGCACCAGCCGCACGGCGCCGGAGATCAGCTCCTCGACATCGATCCGGTGGGGCCGGATCTCGAGCCTTCCGGCCTCCACCTTCGACAAGTCGAGAATATCATTAATGATCGCGAGCAGATGGGCGCCACTGCGGTGGATGTCCTCGGCATATTCGCGATAGCGCGGATCACCGAGCGGGCCGAGCAACTCGCCGCCGATGATTTCGGAGAACCCGAGAATGGCGTTGAGCGGGGTTCTGAGCTCATGGCTCATATTGGCAAGGAATTCCGACTTGGCACGGTTGGCGAGCTCGGCCGCGTCGCGGCTGCGGCAAAGCTCCTCCTCGCGTGCAAGATCGTCGGTGATGTCGCGTCCGATGAGCAGCAGCACCTCGGCCCCGTCGACGACGAGCGATTCTGCGGAGAAGGAGATGGGGAAGCTCTCGCCATCGGCGCGGCGGATGCGTGCCTTCATCTGCCGGATGGAGCCGTGGCGGCGAATCATGGCGCGGATGCGCATCGCCATCGCCGGCTCGTCCCAGATCTCGAGATCGAAGATGCTCTGGCCGAGGATGTCCTTGCGGCTCATACCGATGGCGCGGGCGAAATTGTCGTTCACATCGAGAAAGATGCCGGTGTCGAGATAGGACAGGCAAACCATGTCCGGGGTTGCCTGGAAGACGCGCTTGAACAGGGTCTCGGAGCGTTCCTGCGCCCGTTCGACCTGCTTGTGCGGCGTGATGTCGTAGCAGCTTGCGAGCACCGCCGGACCGTCGGTCCACTGGATCGCCATGGCGCGACAGGAGATCCACAGCTCGCCGCCGCGCGGCGCCAGCAGCCGAAATTCGTAGTCGCGCGGTGCGCCGCGGCCGAGCATGCGGGCGCGCATGAAGGTGGCGACGCGGTTGCGGTCATGGGGATGGATCCATTCGAGGATCGGGCGCAAGAGCGCAGGGCTGTCGCGTTTGACGCCGACGAGCTGCATCATCGTCCTGTTGACGTAGAGTGGCGGACCGCCGCGATGAACGACGATGCCCTGGGTCGCGCTGTCCAGAATGGCCGTCATCGCCGCGTGCGGAAGCTCCGCCGCATCGACAATCGGCGCACCCTTCTCCTCAGACCCCGGTGGCGCGATGTCCAGCGGAATGGCCACGTTGATCCACGTCTTTGCGTTGCGCTTTTATCGTTGCATAAAGCTTTAGCCTACTCTTAGAACCTAAAATTGTTAAGACTCTTCTAAGTTCTCCGGCGCGCCGTGGGAAAGAGCAGGGCGCCGCTTTCCTGCCCGTGACGTTTCTGAGCCGGCGGGCGTGCACTCCTCCCGTCGTCCCCTGCGACAAAATATGTGATTGCGAAGCATTCGCAGGCCTGTTATGGCCTCGTTCATGAAAGCGATCCTGTCCCTTGTCCTTCTCGTCTCGGCGCTTGCGGTCGGCGGCGCGCGAGCCGATGACACCCTGTCTCCGGAACACCGGCAGTCGGCGGCCGCGGCCTGGCAGCTTCTTGACTATCTCGCCGTCGACTATGGCGGTGCGGTGCGTGACGGTGTCGTCATCGATGCCGGCGAATATGCCGAGATGGTGGAGTTCGCGGGTCTGGCGCGCGAGCGGATCGCGGCGCTCCCGGCGGGCCCGGCCCGCGAGGCCCTGATCGCCGACGCCGAGGCGCTGGCCGCGGCCATCGGGCGGAAGGCATCGCCTGCCGAGGTGTCGCGCCTGGCACGTGCCCTGGCGGACGGTCTGCTCGCTGCCTATCCGGTCGCGCTCGCCCCTTCGGGTCCGCCCGATGCGGCGCGCGGGGCGGCGCTGTACAGCGAGAACTGCGCGAGCTGTCATGGTGCCGAGGGACGCGGTGACGGGCCGCTGGCGGCCGGCATGGAACCGCCGCCGGTCGATTTCACCGATGCCAGCCGCGCCCGCGAGCGCAGCCTCTATGCGCTCTACAGCGTGATCTCGCGCGGCCTCGACGGCACGCCGATGCCGTCCTTCTCGCATCTCGCGCCCGAGGATCGCTGGGCGCTCGCCTTTCATGTCGGCGGCCTTGCCTTTTCGGCAGAGGAAGCGGAGAAGGGCGCGCGGCTGTGGCGCGAGAGGGCCGAGCTGCGGGACATGATTCCCGATCTCGATGCGCTGGTAAAAAGCGTGCCGGCGCTTCTGGCCGAGACAATCGGCGCCGAGGACGCGCAGGCCGTGACCGCTTGGCTGCGCCATCACCCGGAAGCGCTGCTGCCGCCCGCCGCGGCCTCGCTCGCGAGGGCGTCGACCCTTCTCGACGAGGCCCGCACGGCCTACGAAAGCGGGCGCATCGCCGAGGCGCGACAACAGGCGCTCGCCGCCTATCTCGACGGTTTCGAGCTCGTCGAGCCGGCGCTCAAGGTGCGCGACCCGGCCCTGATGCGCCGCATCGAGGCGGCGATGGCGGCCGTGCGGCGCGCCATCACCGACGGTGTACCGGCAGCCGAGGTCGCCACGCGCATCGACGAGGCGCAGGCGCTCATCAACAGCGCCGCTCGCCTTCTCGGTTCGCAAGAGAAGGCGAGCGCGGTGGCGAGCTTCGTCGGCGCACTGACCATTCTCCTGCGCGAAGGCGTCGAGGCGCTGCTGGTCGTGGTGGCGATGATCGCCTTTCTCGCCAAGTCGGGGCGGCGGCGACTGCTCGCCTATGTCCATGGCGGCTGGATCGCGGCCCTTGTCGCCGGCGGCGCGACCTGGGCGGTGGCGACCCATCTCGTCGCCATCAGCGGTGCCGGGCGTGAGCTGTCGGAGGGGGTCGGCGGCCTCCTCGCCGCGGTCATCCTGGTCTCGGTCGGCATCTGGATGCATGGCAAGAGCCATGCCGAGGCGTGGCAGGAATATATCTCGCGCACCATGACCCGGGCGCTGTCGCGAAAGTCGGCCTGGTTTCTCTTCTTTCTCTCCTTCCTCGTCGTCTATCGCGAGGCCTTCGAGACCATCCTGTTCTATGCCGCGCTGTGGAGCGAGGGCGCGCACCAGGCGGTGGCTGGCGGTGCCGGCGCCGGGGCGCTCGCCCTTGTCGTCATCGCCTGGGCCTTTCTGCGCTACAGCCGGCGCCTGCCGATCCGGCAGTTCTTCCTGCTCAGCGCCTGGCTGATGGCGATCCTCGCCGTCGTGCTCGCCGGCAAGGGCGTGGCGGCCTTGCAGGAGGCGGGCTGGATCGGCGCCCTGCCGCTTGCGCATCTGCCGCGGATCGACGTCATCGGCTTTTATCCCACCTGGCAGGGCGTGGCCGTGCAGTTGTTGACGATCCTTGTCCTGCTGCTCGCCTTCCACCTCCAGGGACGTCGGCACCCGGCGCGGGCTGCGGGCTGAAGCCGGCGTCAGCGGCGCGCCGCAGATCATGCGGCAACGGGCGCGGCGGCACCGGTATCCGGCAGGCGGTCGAGCGCGTCGTCCAGCACCTGGAGCGCGCCATCATAATCGGCGGCGACGAAGAATTCGCCGGCAAGCGCTCCGGCAAGGCGGGCGTGGATCAGGGGGTCGTAGCTGTCCCCCGCGAGATAGGTCTCGAGCGCCTGCGCCTTGGCCGCGAGTGTCGGCGGATAGACGCGCACATGAAGCGGTGCAACCTCGTCATGCCCTTGTGCCCGTGCCGTGAGGGCGGGGGCGAGCGCAATGAGGACGATGGCAAGGAACGCATACGGGCCGGATGTCTGGCGCATCTCCAGTCTTTCCCTGGCGCCGCGTTTGGATCGCAGCTCAATCGGGCGCCATGGTACCGGCAGTTACCGTTCCCTGTCCATGCGCAGAGACTTCAACTCTTGATATCCGGA
>RFKS01000300.1 GCA_003694205.1 Alphaproteobacteria bacterium
CATCCCGGCGTAGTCGGCGAGTCCGAACACGAAGCCGCCGTGCACCAGGCCCACCTCGTCGGCGGCCATCTCCGCCGTCGTGACGAGGCGGGCCGTGGCCATGCCGTCCTCGATCGACACCGGGACACCGACCAGGCGGGGCGAGATCGCCAGGTGCGTGCACGGGTTCGGCATGGGTCACCGGTTATCATCTTCGCGGGTCGCGACGCCAGACCCAATCCTGCGGGCGGTGAGGGCACGCGGCCCGCGCGGCCGTCGAACCTCCTCGGAGGCTCCGCGAGCCGAGCCGTCGAACCCGTACCAAAAACCGTTGAGACTCGATACCATCGGCGACGGTGGTTCCGGTGGACGCGGAGACCCTCGACGGGTTCGCGATGCTGGAGGGCGTCGGGCTGACGGCCCGTCGCGAGCTCTTGGCCGCGGCCAAGCAGCGTGAGCTCGCTGCGCGCGAGGTGCTGATCGAGCGGGGCGCGCGGAACGCCAGCATGTACCTCGTGCTCGAGGGCGAGCTGGGCGTGCACCTCGACGCGCCGGACGACGACCCGGTCGCGGTGATCGGCCCCGGAGAGACGGTGGGCGAGCTGTCGGTGCTCGACGGGTCGGAGGCGTCCGCGTTCGTGACCGCCAAGACCGAAGCGCGGCTGCTCGAGATCACCGAGGAGGACTTCTGGCAGCTGACGAACGTCAGCCACGCGTTCGCGGTGAACCTGCTGCTCAAGCTCGCCGCGCGCCTGAGGGCCAACAACGCGCAGGTCAGCAAGAACGTCCAGAAGCGGCGCCAGTACGAGCGCGCCGCGATGTTCGACGGCCTGACCGGGATCCACAACCGCCGCTGGCTCGACGAGACGCTGCACCGCATGGTCGAGCGACACCAGCGCGGCGGGAGCGACCTGTCGCTGTCGCTGATCGACATCGACCACTTCAAGTCGTTCAACGACACGTACGGCCACGCCGCGGGCGACCACGTGCTGACGGTCGTCGCCGCGGTGCTCTCCGCCAACCTGCGCCCGACCGACCTGGTCGCGCGCTTCGGGGGCGAGGAGTTCGTGATCATCTTCCCGGACACCCAGGTCGCCGACGCCGCGGTCGCCGCCGAGCGCGTGCGCGAGGCGGTGGCGGCCGAGGAGCTCGTCATGCCCGACGGCACCGCGCTGCCCTCGGTGACGATCTCGATGGGCGTCTCGCAGCTCGCGCCCGGGATGAGCGTGCCGGAGCTGCTCAAGACCGCTGACCTCGCGATGTACCGGGCCAAGCAGGCCGGCCGGAACCGCGTGACCGTCGGCGACGCGTACGACCCCGACGCCTGACCGCGCGTTCAACGCGCCGGACGGGTGCCCTCGGTCATCCGCGAGTATCGGTCCAGATCGTATTCGCCGCCGACCGCGACGATGTCTCGCGCGACCTCGGCGATCCACGCCACCTCGTCGGGCGAGAGCACCCCGTCGCTCCGCATCGCCTCCTGCACGCGCGCGTTGAACGCGGTCGCCGCCAGCAGGTTGACGCGATCCTGCTCGTGAAGCTCCTCGAGCGAGTCGAAGTCCGCAGTGAACACGCGCAGGTCGGGCGTCGCCTGGACGGTCTGACGCACCGAGCGGAGGCCGGTGTCCATCTGGACCTCGGTCATCAGGGTGCCACAGCCCCAGAACCCGAGGCCCCCGAGGCCGGGGACCAGGCAGAGGCCCGTCACCAGGGGCAGCAGGAGCCAGTACGGCTTGCGAGCGCTCGCCCCGGCCCTCGCCCGGACGTGGGAGTCGAGCTCCGCGTCCCCGCCGGCCGCGAGCGCGCGGACCGGAGCCGGCACCGTGGGCGCGACCTCGAGCCGGGCCCTCCACGCGGCCTCGGCCGCGGTCCCGTCACCGGCGAGCGGCGCGTGCGGATCGAGGACCGCCCGCCGGAACGCGTCGGCGAGCTCGCGGGCCGACGCGAACCGGTCCGTCGCGAGGCGCGCCATCGCGCGATGGACCACGCGGGTCACCGACGGCGGCAGATCGGGTCGCAGCGAGCTCAGCGGCGTGGCGCGGCCGATCAGGATCGCGCCGACCGGATCGTCGCCCGCGGTGCGCTCGAACGGGTGCTCGCCGCTCAGCGCCTCGAAGAGCACCACGCCGAGCGCGTAGATGTCGGCCCGCTCGTCGATCGCGCTCCCGGTGAGCTGCTCGGGCGCCATGTACCGGACGGTGCCGATCGCGAGCCCGCTCGACGTCATCTTCGACAGCCCCGCGATCCGAGCCACGCCGAAATCGACGAGCTTCACGGGGGCACGCTCGCCGCCGCGCACCGCGCGCGCGAGCGCCTCGGGCGAGGGCAGGTGGATGTTCGAGGGCTTGATGTCCCGATGGATGACGCCGGCTCGGTGCGCCGCACCGAGCCCGTCGCAGAGCCCGAGCACGATCGGCAGGAGCTGCTCCGCGCTCATCGGCCCCGCGCGGGACAGCCGCGCCGACAGCGTCTCGCCCTCGAGGAGCTCCATCGCGAGGTAGAGGACGCCGTCGCTCTCGCCGATCTCGAGGATCTGGACGACCGTCGGGTGCTGGACCGCCGCGAGCGCTGCCCCCTCACGCCGGAACCGCTCGACCGCCCGCTCGTCGCCGCTGAGTTCCGGGCGCATCACCTTCACGGCGACCCGCGCCCCGGTCGTCAGGTCGCTCGCCGCGTACACGGTCCCCATC
>RFKS01000301.1 GCA_003694205.1 Alphaproteobacteria bacterium
CCCGGGGGGTGCCGGTCCGATTCCGGCGCGCATCTTCTGGCCCGAGGATCCGCCGGCGGGGCCGCTGCCACTCGTGGTCTTCTTTCACGGCGGCGGGTTCGTCATCGGCTCGAGCCGCGTCTATGCCCGCGTCACCGGTCATCTCGCGAACGCGGCAGCGGCGGTCGTGGCCTCGATCGATTATCGGCTTGCGCCCGAGCACCCCTTTCCCGCCGCGGTCGAGGACGCCGCCGCCGCCACCCGGTGGGCCGCCGCCACGGCCGCGGATCTCGGCGCCGATCCCGCAAGGCTGGTCGTCGCCGGAGACTCGGCGGGCGGCAATCTCGCGGCCGTGACGGCACTTCACGCCCGCGATGCCGGCGGCCCTCCCCTTGCCGGTCAGGTGCTCATCTACCCGGTCACCGACATGGCGAGCGTCCGTCCCTCCTTCGAGGCCTTTGGCGAGGGCCTTTTTCTCGAGCGCGAGACCATGCGCTGGTTCGCCGAGGCCTATATCCCCGACGCGAACCTGCGCTCCGACTGGCGCGTGTCGCCGCTGCGCGCACCCGACCACCGCGATTTGCCGCCGGCCTATGTCCTGACCGCCGGGCTCGACCCCCTGCGCGACGAGGGTGAGGCCTATGCCGAAAAACTGCGGCAGGCCGGTGTCGCCGTCGTGCACCGGCGCTGGGAGGGGCTCATCCACGGCTTTCTCAATATGGGCGGGGTGGTGCCCGAAGCGCGCGCGGCGCTGGCGGAAATCGCGGACTGGATCCGGGACCTCGGTGCATGATTGGCAGCCACCGCCGGCGGCTGCTAATAATTTAATAACGAAATCTTAGAGATATTCGGAATATTATTGCGTTCACGCTCCGAATCTCCCACATTCAAGGTGGCTCTTTCGGAGCTGCAAGAAACGACATGGTTGGAGTTCGGTATGCGTGACATCATGACAGATCCATTTGCGCGGGAACGGGACCTGAGCGAGATGGAGCGGCGGATGCTCGGCTATCGGCTGGCGACGGCCGAGATTCTCTACCATATGCCGGACCATCCGGATTTTCTGCAGGCCTTCATCTGGCAAGAGCTTGACCTCGCACCGCGCTTTCCGGTGCTGCGGCGCTTTCTCGACTTCTGGCACAAGAATCTGGACGGCAAGCTGCATTCGGTGCGGGTCGCCTCGGCGGCGCTCACCACGCCGGCGGAGTTCCGGATTGCGGAGGGCGATTTCCGGCTGCATTGAGGTGCCTTGATCCCCTGCGCGGGGCGGGCTAGGGATGGCCGTTCCGTGGCAATAGGGAAGGGGGATCGTTCATGCCCGACGGCACCGTGCTCGTCACCGGGGGCGCCGGCTTCATCGGCAGCCACGCAGTCCTTGCCCTGCGCGATGCGGGTTATTCGGTGGTCGTCATCGACGATCTGTCGAACGGTGTCCGTGAGGCGGTGCCGGATGATGTCCCCCTCATTGTAGCCGATATCGCCGATTCGGGAGCGGTGCGGGAGGTCATTGGCGCGCACGGGGTGCAGGCGATCCTGCATTTCGCCGGCAGCGTGCGTGTCGAGGAGTCGGTCGCCGATCCGCTCAAATACTACCGCAATAACACGGCCGCGAGCCGCACGCTGATCGCCACCGCGCTCGACGCCGGGATCAGGCGCTTCGTCTTCTCCTCGACTGCCGCGGTCTACGGCATTCCCGAGACCAGCCCGGTTGACGAGAAGGCGCCAACGGTGCCGATCAATCCCTATGGCTGGTCGAAGCTCATGACCGAGCGCATGCTCGAGGACACGGTGGCTGCGGGCTGCGCGATGCGGGTCGCGATCCTGCGCTATTTCAACGTCGCCGGCGCTGATCCGGCGGGCCGCGCCGGGCAGCGGACGCCGAATGCGACGCATCTTATCAAGGTGGCCTCGGAGGTCGCGGTCGGCAAGCGCCCCGCGATCACCATCTTCGGCACCGACTATCCGACGCCCGACGGCACCTGCGTGCGCGACTACATCCATGTCAGCGACCTTGCCGATGCGCATGTCGCGGTACTCGAGGGGCTGCAGCAGGAGGGTGCGCGCCTCTTGCGCTTCAACTGCGGCTACGGACGGGGTTACTCGGTGCGCGAGGTGCTGGCTGCGGTTGAGCGGGCGAACGGCGCACCCCTCGAGATCCGCGAGGGACCGCGCCGCGCCGGTGATCCACCGGCGCTGGTATCCGACGCTGGTGCGATCCGCAAGGCGCTCGGCTGGCAGCCGCGGCTGGATGACCTTGATCGCATCGTCACCGACGCCTTGCGCTGGGAGCGCCATCTCGCGGGCCTTTCCCGTGTTGCGGAGGGATCGCCCGCAGGGGACTGACGGCGGGTGACGATCAGAAGTCCCGTGAGTATCAGTGTGACGGCAACAAATTCGCTCACGCCGGGGTATTCGCCGAGTACCGCAGCGCCGAGCAACATGCCGATGACGGGTACCAGGTTGACGGCCATGGCGACGGGTTGGGTCCCGGCGTGTCGCACCAGGTACATGGTCAGGAAGGCGGCGACGGCGGTCGAGCCGGTTCCCAGGAACACCAGCGACAGTGTACTCGCCATGCTCGGTTCCGGAAGCTGTGTCGTGCCGCCGGACGACAGGAGTATCAAGAGCAGGAGGCCGCCCCAGGCGAGGGAACCCAGGGTCATGGCATCAACGGATATATCGGCGATGCGACGCGAAAGGACGAGATTGATCGCATAGCTCATGGCCGCGGCGAGTATGAGGAGATGAAACAGCCCGACATGTGATCCCGCGGCAAGTGCGTGCGGTCCGACAAGTATGGTGACGCCGAGGAAGGCAGTGACAAATCCGGCAATGACGCGCCCGCTCAGCTTTTCGTCGGTGGTGAAATGCGCGAGTACGGCTGTGAAGATTGGCGCCGTCGCCATGAGCATCGCGGCATGTGCACTCGGAATGCGCGTTTCAGCAAGGTTCTGGAGATAGAAGGGAATCGCGGTGCCGAAGACGCCGAGGGGGAACAGACGCTTCCAGCAGGCAAGGGGCAGGATGAGGCGCCTGCGCATGATGCCAAGCACCGCCGCGACGATGACAAGGGCGATGAAAACGCGTCCGATGGCGGCGATCCCGGGCGGAATGGAATCCACCGCAATCTTGATAAACAGGAAAGCACTTCCCCACAGCGTGGCGAGCACGAGGAGAAGTGCCATGGTCCGGGCACCGATGCGTTGCATGCCATGTCTCCCTCATGGTGGTTTCAGCGCCCGTGCCGGTCATGCCGCGCGACGGCTGGTATCGTGGCACAGGCGGACATGAGCGAGGACCGGGATGTTCGGGCGCAAGGTGGTCGCCGGCAGCGGCCGTATCGGGGCCGGATTCAGAATGTGGAAGCGGAAATCCCGGTACAGGCCGGCCAGGATGAGCGTGCCTTCGATCATCGCAAAGCGGTTGCCGAGACATATGTGATTGCCGCCGGCGAAGGGGAAATAGGACCCCGGGACGATGGCCGCCGGGTCGCGATCATGAAAACGCCAGGGATCGAAGCGATCGGGCCGGTCCCAGTATTCGGCCTTGCGCTGGATGGTGTAGGGACAGAGGACGACGGTCGCGCCGGCGGGGATGTGGTGGCTTCCCATCCGGTCGGCGGCGATGGCCCGGCGCGAATAGCACCATGCCGGAGGGTAGAGCCGGAGCGCTTCCCGGAAGACGCTGTCGGCAAAGCGGAGCTGCGCGAGCAAGCCGAAGCCCGTCCCGGGGTCGAGGTCCGCGGCCCGGGACTCGCGCACGAGATGGGCCTCGATGTCGGGATGCGCCGCGAGTTCGACCATTGCCCACAGCACGGCAAGTGACGTCGTCTCATGAGCAGCGAGCAGGATCGACATGACCTGGTCGCGGATCCAGCGTCGCCCGGCGCCCTCCCGGACCGATGCCGGCGCGGCATCGATCAGCCGGTCGAGCAGGTCGCCCCCGCGCGGCCCCGCCGCCCGCCGCTCCTGGATCATCGCATGGACGACCCCGTCGAGCAC
>RFKS01000302.1 GCA_003694205.1 Alphaproteobacteria bacterium
ATGCGGAGGCAGCAGCGGCGTCAGCGGAGGACGCGACAGCGGCCCCGCCCACGGCGACCGAGGCGACACCGGCGCCAGCCGCCGATGAGGGGACAGCAGCCAGCGGCGGCGTCCGGGTCGCGCTCGCGCCCGCCCCCGATCCCGATCTCGTCGAAAGCGGTCCGCACGGGCTTCTGCCCGTACGGGCGCCGGACGGTCGCCAGCCCTGGCGTGTTTATGCGCGTCCCTTCCTCGGTGACCCGGTGGCGCCGCGCGTGGCGCTGGTGATCATGGAGGTGGGGCTGGGGGCGGCATCGACGAAGGCCGCCATCGAAGAGCTGCCGCCCGAGGTGACGCTCGCCATCTCACCCTATGCAGGCGACCCTCAGGAGGTCGCGCGTCGCGCGCGCGCCGCCGGTCATGAGGTGCTGCTCATGGTGCCGATGGAGCCCCGCGACTATCCGAAGAACGATCCCGGCCCGCATGTTCTCCGCGTCGATCGGCCGGCCGACGAGGTTCTCGACAATCTGCACCATGTGATGAGCCGCTTTCAGGGTTATGTCGGAATCGTCAATCACATGGGCTCGCGCTTCACCGCCGAGCGCACGGCCGTCGACATCGTCATCGGCGACCTGGCGAAGCGGGGTCTCCTCGTTTTCGATTCGCGGGCCGCGCCCGGTTCGCTGTTCGACGAGGCGGCTGGCGCCGCCGGCCTGCCGCATGTGGCGAATGACCGCTTCATCGACGCCAATCCCTCGGCGCGAGAAATCGACCGCAATCTCGAGACGCTGGTCCGACTTGCCGGCACGCGCGGCCACGCGGTGGGCATCGGGCGGCCCTATCCGGTGACGATCGAGCGTATTCGCCTCTTCGCCGAGGGGCTTGCCGGGCGCGGCGTGGTCCTCGTGCCGCTGTCGGCCGTCGCCCGGCAAGAGGGGCAGCGCCCCTGATGCCGCAGCGCGAGACAGGAAGGAGTCAGCGGCCGATGGGAAAGACGTGGACGGATCTCCCCTATCGTCCCTGCGTCGGCATGATGCTGTTCAATCGTGACGGCCTCGTCTGGACCGGGCGGCGACGCGACACGCCGATCGAGGCCTGGCAGATGCCGCAGGGCGGGGTCGACCCCGGCGAGGAGCTCGAGGCCGCGGCGCGGCGCGAGCTCAGGGAAGAGATCGGCACCGACGCCGTCCGCATCCTTGCCCGTCTGCCCGAGCCGCTGTGCTACGACCTGCCGCCGGAGCTGCTCGGACGGGTCTGGGGCGGGCGCTATCGCGGGCAGCGCCAGCACTGGTTCGCGATGCGCTTCCTCGGCCGCGACTCCGACATCGACCTCGAACAGGGTGAGCGCGAGTTCGTCGCCTGGCGCTGGACACCGGTCGACGACCTGCCGCGGCTCATCGTGCCCTTCAAGAGGGATGTCTATGAGCGCGTCGTCGCCGCCTTCCGCCATCTCGCGGTTCCCGACCCGGCCTCATGACGCCTGTCGGGGCTCCCCCTGCGGGCTGCGCTCGCGCAAGGTTGCGATGCGGGCGACGAGAATGCCGGCAAGAATGGTCACGGCGCCGGCGAAGGCGAGGACTCCCAGGCGCTCGCCGAACAGGATCCATCCGGCGAAGGCGGCGACGATCGGTTGCACGAGCAGGGTCAATGCCGAGAAGGCCGCCGGCAGGTGCGCCAGCGCATAGACGATGAGACCCTGACCGAGTACCTGACTCAGGACCGCGAGTGCAAGGAGCGGCAGCCAGCCTTCGGCGGTGAGCGGCAGCAGGCGCTCACCCGAGGCGACCGCCACCGGCAGCAGCAGGGCGGCGCTGACGATTCCCGTGTAAAGAAGCACGTTCAGCGACGAGTGATCGCGTCGCAGGCGACTGACCATGACGAGATAGGCCGCATACATGACCGCGGTCGCGACGCCGAGCGCATCGCCGGGCAGGCGCTCGGGCGCGAGTTCCACATTCTCGCCCATGAGCGCGCCGGCACCGAGAAGCGCAAGGGCAAGGCCGACGAGAAAGAGCCGCGAGAAGCGGTCCTTGAAGAGGAAAAAGCCGGCGAGCGTCACGAACACCGAATTGAGATTGGCGAGCAGCGTCGCATTGGCGACCGATGTGAGGGTGATCGACCAGTGCCAGAGTCCGAGATCAGCGGCGAAGAAGGCGCCGCAGGCAATGAGCGGTGCGAGTGGACCGCGCCCGCTCCGGCCCCTCCTGCCAAGCCCCGCCGCGAACGCCAGCAGCGGCACGCTCAGCGCCACACGCCAGAAGGCGCTCGCGACCGGCCCGACCTCGGCGATGCGCACGAACACGGGCCCAAATCCGATCGCCGATGCGCCGAGAACGAGGGCGGCAAGC
This sequence comes from Alphaproteobacteria bacterium, assembly GCA_003694205.1. Classification (GTDB taxonomy): domain Bacteria; phylum Pseudomonadota; class Alphaproteobacteria; order Sphingomonadales; family Rhodothalassiaceae; genus J134. Next base: position 2,328 of record RFKS01000302.1, read on the forward strand.
GCCATCGTCGATCGCGGGACGGGTTGTCTCGTCGCACCGGTTCCAGCCATGGCGCCCGCTTAGAGTATGTTGTGATGATATGGAGCCATTCTGCCGGAGTCCTTTTTCGCCATGACCAGGAAGAGCCCGCGGGGCGTATCGGGCAATACGGCCAAGAGGTCTGACGCCGTCATGGCGGAAAAGGCCCCGGCCACACAAGGGGTTGC
>RFKS01000303.1 GCA_003694205.1 Alphaproteobacteria bacterium
CCGCCAAGCTGTTCAATCTCTATCCGAAGAAGGGTAGCCTCAGTGTCGGCGCCGACGCCGATATCGTGGTCTGGGATCCGGCGGCGTCGAAGACGATCTCCGCGAAGACCCATCACCAGAACGTGGACTTCAACATCTTCGAGGGCATGGAGGTGACAGGGCTTGCCCGCACCACGCTGAGCCGCGGCAAGATCACCTGGTGCGACGGCGATCTCCGGGCCGAGCGCGGCGCCGGGCGTTATGTCAAGCGGCCCGCCTTCCAGCCCGATTTCGCGGCGCAGACCATCCGCAACGAACGCAGCCGGCCACGCCCGGTGCCGCGCGCGGCGGAATAGACGTCATGACGTCAGTCTCGGATCAGGAGCTGATGCGGGCCGCGGAGACGGTGCGCGCCCGCGCCCATGCCCCCTATTCGCGCTATCATGTCGGGGCCGCGCTCCTCGACGAGGCGGGGCGGCTCCATCTCGGCTGCAATGTCGAGAACGCCGCCTATCCGGAAGGCACCTGTGCCGAGACCAATGCCATCGGTGCCATGGTCGCCGCAGGCGGTTCGCTCATCCGCACGATCGCCGTCGCCGGCGGTCCTGCGGGGGACGAACCGCAAGCCTGCACGCCCTGCGGCGGCTGCCGGCAGCGCATCCGCGAATTCGCCGACGCGGAGACGCGGATCCTGCTTGCCGACGGCAAGGGCGGCATCCGCGAATACCGCATGGGCGACCTCCTGCCGCTCAGCTTCTCGCTCGCGGACTAAAAACACCGGGCTCAATCCCGGCGTTCGGCGCAGAGTCGGTCGAAGCAGCGGAATTCATATTCGACGCACCAGGCGACGACGCGGCGATAGAGCATGTCGGCAAGTTCTTCCGGCACCCCCAATCGCGCGGCGTGGCCGCGGACCTTCTCGAGCACTTGCGCGATGCGCGCTTCGTCGCGCACGTCCGCGCGTGCCGTCTTGAGGTGTGCCGCAGTCTCGATCAGCCGCACGCGATCCGCAAGAAGGGCAATGATCATCTCGTCGATGCGGTCGATCCGCTCGCGAACCTCGTCCATTGTCCGACAGTCGTTCACCTCGAACCCCCGGTCCGGTTTCAAGCAGCCTCCCTGTTTCGCCGGATCCTCCATATTTGCCGAGGGCGCAATTGGTCGCACGCCCGGAGATCAGAATCGGCTGCGCGAGAGCCAGCCGATGAGGATGAGAAAGGCCGCACCCCAGGCGCCGGCGGCAAGGCCGAGAAGGACCTCACCCGCATCCGGCATGGCGAGGGCGGAAAGCCCGCGCAGGATCGCGGCAAGTGCGACGAGCCCGATCGCCACGACGAGGCACGACGGCAGTCCTATGGTGCGCCGCGCCCGCTGCAGGCTGACGCGGGCCATCATCGCCATGGCGAGCGTCCCGAGCCCGCCGACGAGCGACAGATGGAGCGCGTCAAGCGTCGCAAAGCGATCGCTCACCAGCGGGGCCAGTCTGAGGATCAGGCCGAGCCCGAGCCAGGCATAACCCAGGTGTAGAACGAAAAGCGCGCGCGCACGCACGAGCTCCCAGGCGCGCCAGCCGGAAAGCCGCATCAGGATCACCGTGCCTGCACCGGCCGCGGCAAGTGCCGCCACCCCCGGCCAGGCCCCCGCGGCGTCCAGCCCGAGCATGAGCGCGAGAAGGACGAGCCCCGCCCGCTCGAGATGCGGCTGGGCGAGGCCGTGCCGATGGATGCCACGCTGCTGATGCGCACCCGAACTTGCGGCGGCGATGATGCGGCCGCCCATCGCAAAGAGAAGAAGGAGGACGACGTCCGCGGCAAGGCGGATGCCGGCATCGGCGCCCGCCGCAAGCCAGCCCGTAACCGCCGCCGCGTACAGGCCTTCAGCAAGCGCGAATCCCGCAAGGATGAGGCCGAAGACGGCATTGCGCGGACTTTTCGCCGCCCTGAGCATGGGCCATCCGGCAAGCGCAAGAAGCGTCAGCGGATAGATCATGAGCATCATCGCGAACGCCGGCGAAGGCGCGACCCCGCCCAGAACGGCGACCCGCCCTGCGAGCCAGGCCAGAAGGGCGAAAGCGATCGCGATCGGCCGCCGGCCGTTCAGCAGATAGCCGCCCATGACCGCGCCGGCGAAGCCGAACAGCATTTCATGCCCGTGCCAGGCCGGTGGCAGACCGTCGACGGCGACCATGCCCAGGGCGCTCGCCACCTTGAGCGGCACCACGAGCACGGCGATGAGTGCTGCGGCAGGAAAAAAGACATGGTGCGGCGCAGCCCGTCGCGCGTTGGCATTCTGTCCCGGTTGCTGGCGATACATGACCGGACTTTAGGCGATAACCGTGCTATGCGGTATCTCGCTGACGTGGCATGTCCTCAAAGAGTAAATCCAAACTCGAACCGGAGGCCGATCACAAAGGCGTCACGTAAATCGGGGTGGGTCCCGGGATTGACGATATACTGCGCGTCGGGTTGCACGGTCAGCCAGTCGGCCAGGGGGGCCCGGTACGTGAGTTCGATGTTCGTTTCGCGCTTGTCCTCAGGCATTCCGGCAGCACGCGCAGCACGCAGGAAGCGCCCCCCGTTGCGTGCCAAGGCCACCGCGAGCCCGAGTTGATCCTCCGGGCGTCCCGGCAGAAGACCGGTATAGACGAGACCGCTTCCGAGATAGCTGCGAATCTGGTTGACCGAGGTATCGGCAATGCCGAAGCGAACCCAGGCGTCGAGTCGCCCTGGGCCGCCATCGGGCTCGCGGTATAGCGGGCCCTCTGCAAAGGCGTAGATACCATGATTGTCCGCCCGCATCTCGACATCCGGCAGGTCGAAATTCGCCTCGACGGACTCGAATTTCGTCGTATAGGTCCAGGCCCCGAGCACGAGCCGCAAATCCGGAAGCGGGTGCGTATCGGCCTCGGCCACGATCAGGGCGCCCTCCCCCTTGCTCAGGTGAATTGCTGTCTTGCGTGGCTTGTTGCGCGTTCCCGGAACCGCGTCGAAGGCGGCGAGGCGAAATGTGAGCGGTGCCGCAAACTTGTAGTCGAGCCGCACGCCCGCCGAGGTGATGGGAAAGATGGAGGGGCCGTTAAGACCGGTCTGGGAGAATTCGGCCCCGATCCCGTGCGAGCTCAGGATGAACAGGCCCGAGGTCTCTATCGCATCGAATTCGGAATTGAGGTCGAACAAGCCCAATTTCGCGCTCGCCCGCCCATCGAGCAGGCGCTGCTCGTACCAGGCCTCGAAAAGACGCACATTGCTTTCATTGTCGATATTCGAGACCACCTGCAGGTCGCCGACGACGGGGCCCGAGAAGGTGCTGTCGTTGTTGTAGAGGATATAGCCGAAGAATGTTCCGCCCTCATAGCCGAAGGCCTCGGACGCGACGCTGAGGGTCAGATCGAGATTGTCCATGTATCGCGCTGCCCGCCTCAGCCCGCCGCGCGTGTTGCCGATGATTTCTCCGGTGTAGCCAGCCTCGACAACGATCGGTTCGATGTCGACATTGTCCTCTTCACTTGCCACAGCTTGCGCCTGCGCCGAGGAAGGCATCCCGAGGCAAACCGATGGCGTCGCGATAAGAACACCGAAAAGGCACCTCCTCGCCAGCCGCCCCAGGGAGGCCTCGCGGATTTGTCCGTGTTTCATATTGTTCAGCTCCTGCACAGTTTTTGATTCTGCCGATACGAAGCGTGCAGGTTGCCGGAAGGCCGGCGCGACGGGGCGGGCGCTGATCCACGCCGTGGATCAGCGCACCCGGTCCATTCTTCTGATCAGGCGGCGGCCGCGTCCTCGCCGCGCACACGGGCGAGAAACGCCTGAACCTCCGTGCGCAGCCGGTGCGCCTCCTTGTTCAGCTCTTCAGCCGCGGTCAGGACTTCCTGACCTTCGTTCCGAGACGTCGTTGCCGCTTCGGACACCGCGGCGATATTGGTGCTCACCTGTTGGGTACCGGTCGCGGCCTGCTGCGTATTGAGCGAGATATCCTTGGTCGCCTCACTCTGTTCCTCGACCGACTCGGAAATATTCCCCGCAATATCATTGACCTCGCGTATCGCGTGGGTCACCTCGCCAATGACGCTGACGGCATCCCTTGTCGCTTCCTGAATAGCCTGGATCTGACCGGAAATGTCTTCAGTAGCCTTCGCGGTCTGCGACGCCAGATTCTTGACCTCGGACGCCACGACGGCAAATCCCTTGCCCGCCTCGCCGGCACGCGCCGCCTCGATGGTGGCGTTGAGCGCGAGCAGATTCGTCTGCGCCGCGATATCGTTGATCAGCTCGACGACCTCGCCAATCCTTTGCGCCGATTCCGCCAGATAATCGATGCGCTTGTTGGCAAGTTCCGTTTTCTCGGCACTCGTGTTGGCCACGCGTGCCGATTCCTTGACGCGTTCGACGATCGTGTTGATGGAATAGCTCAGCTCCTCGGCTGCGGCCGCGACCACGGTCACATTGTTCGAAGCCTGCTCGGTTGCCACACTTGCGGATTCTGCGGCCTTCTGTACCGAGCCCGTATTGTCCACCATGTTCCGCGCCGCGCCGCGCATCTGCTCGGAAGAGCTGGCAACCTGTTCAGCCACCGCCAGCACCGACTGTTCGAATTCGGCGGCAAGGCGCATCAGCTCTTCCCGCTGCTGGCGTTGCGCCTCTTCCCTTTGGCGCGCGCGCTCGTTCTTGCGCTCTTCCTCGAGGCGGCGCCGCTCTTCCTCCTGACGGGCTTCCTCCTCACGGCGGGCGAGCTCCTCGCGAGCACGCTCCGCCTCGGCTTCCGCCTGGGCCTCGAGAAGGTCGCGATAGCGGCGCAGCGCCTGCGCAATCTTGCCGATCTCATCGCCGCGATCCTGGAACGGAATGGCGAGGTCCTTGTCGCCATTCATCACAGCCTCGAGCACATCGCTGATCCGGTTCATCGGCGCCGCGATCGTCTTGCGCAGGAGGAGCGCCCCAAGTGCCGCAATGAGAATGGCGATCCCACCGAGGACAATGGTTTGCGACGACAGGCTCTTCGCATTGTCATGCGACGCATCGATGGACCCATGCAGATCGGCAACGCGGGAATCGGAGAAGCGATTTGCCTCCTCGATGAGACTGTCGAGCGCGCGATCCATGTTGGTCGCGAATTCATCGAATTCGGGCATCAGGCGATTTCCCGCGGAAGGCCCCTCGTCGACATAGGCCTGCGCCATCTTCTTGCCAGTGGCGTAGAACGGATCGAATTGACTTTCGACCTGATCAAGCTTCTTCGAAAGGTCGGCAAGGGATATTTCCGAGGCAATTGCCTTGGCCTGCTGGACCTGCTCGCGAAACAAACGCGCATGCTGGGCGGCCTCGTCAAAACCGCCGTCAAGGCCGTCTTGCCCGCGGGTGGCGGAAATGTCCTGCAGAAACTGCTGAACCTGGACGACGCTCAGTCGAATGCCGCCGATGAGCCGAACGAGCGGCACAACCTTTGTCCCGACGATTTCGCTCTGCGCCTCGATGCTCTCGAGCTCATGCGATTGGTCGACGACGGTAACCTCCGTCAAGACCGCGACGAGAACCATCGTTCCCGCCAACAGTCCAAATACGGAGAAGAGCTTGAAGGAGACGGACAGCGAATTAAATCGATGCCCGAGGAAAGTCAGTTTCGCCATCTGGAAACTCCCTGGACTGGATCTTCGGCACTCGGCGATTCCCGACGACCCGAAGACTGGCTTGCTGACCCCCGCCCAAGGCTGTAGCGCGCAAAGACTTAATAAAAGCTTGAAATAAAATTGAAGGGTCACCCTCTTGCCGGACACGTCCGGACGGATGAAGGGATTGTGACCTGCGTCCGCCCGACCTAGGCTCTTGGCACTGCTGTCGGCATCGGAGGAAACACCATGCGCCGCCTCATTCTCACCGTCCTCCTCGCGCTCGCCCCGCTCGCCGTGCGCGCCGAATCGCTCCTGCTCCTGCCCGATGCCGTCTTCGACGGGATGGCGCGGCACGCCGGATGGGCGGTTCTCGTCACGGACGGACGCATCGCCGCAGCGGGACCGACGGGTTCGATCGCCGTACCCGGGGACGCGCGCCGGATCGATCTTGCCGGCATGACGCTCCTTCCCGGGCTCATCGAGGCGCACAGCCACATCCTGCTCCACCCCTATGACGAGACCGCGTGGAACGATCAGGTATTGACGGAGTCGCGGGCGGAACGCGTGGCAAGGGCGGTCATGCATCTGCGGGCGCATCTTGAGGCCGGCTTCACCACCTTGCGCGACCTCGGCACCGAGGGCGCGGGCTATGCCGATGTCGGCCTCAGGACGGCGATCGAAAAGGGCGTCATCATGGGGCCGCGGCTCGTCGTCGCCGGGCCTGCGATCGTCGCCACCGGCTCCTACGGGCCGAAGGGCTTCGCGCCCCATGTATCGGTGCCGCTCGGTGCCGAGGAGGCGGACGGCACCGACCTCATCCGCGTTGCCCGGCGCCAGATCGGGCACGGCATCGACGTCGTCAAGGTCTATGCCGATTATCGCTGGGGACCCGACGGTAGTGCCCGCCCCACCTTTTCGCTCGAGGAGCTCGCGAGCCTGGTACGGATCGCTGCCGATTCGGGACGCCCCGTCGTCGCTCATGCCGCCACTGCCGAGGGCATGCGCCGGGCGACGCTCGCCGGTGTGCGCTCGATCGAGCATGGCGACGAGGGGACGGACGAGGTTTTCGCCCTGATGGCGGCACGCGGAGTCTTTTACTGTCCGACGCTGGCCGCTGGTGAGGCGGTGGCGCAATATCAGGGCTGGCGCAAGGGACGGGACCCGGAACCCGAACGCGTGACCCGCAAGAAGGAGACCTTCCGCCGCGCGCTCGCCGCCGGCGTGCCCATTTGCATGGGCTCGGACGTCGGTGTCTTCACC
>RFKS01000304.1 GCA_003694205.1 Alphaproteobacteria bacterium
CGATGGCGCCGCGCAGCGGGATGACCGCGATCGCCGGTGCGTCGGCGTTCTTCGTCTTCAGCGTCTTGAGATAGTCCGTGTAGGCGATCTGGCGAAATCCGTGCGCCGCATCGGCGCCGACGATTTCGGCAACACCTTGGGCCATCTCGCGTCGTGTGCGCAGCTCGTCGACCCAGCCCTCGGCGAGGGCGAGCTTTGCCTCATCGCCACCGGCTGCCTTGAGACGGGGCACCATCTCGGCGATCGCGCGGTCGATCGCGCCCTCCTCGAGGCCGCGCAGCCGCGTCACCTCGTCGACATAATGCCGCCAGAGAAGCGTGAGAAAGGCGCGGTTGGCCTCCTTGGCCGCGGGCGACATGTCATCACGGATGAAGGGCTCAACCGCCGACTTGTAGGTGCCGACGCGGAAGACATGGACCTTTGCCTTGAGCTTCTTCAGCGCCGACGCGAAATGGGGCACATAGACGCCGTATCCGGTCAGGGACACGCTGCCCATGGGATTCATCCACAGCTTGTCGGCATGCGCGGCCAGCAGATATTGCGCCTGGCTGTAGCTGTCGCCGATGGCGAAGACGGGCTTGCCTGAGGCCTTGAAGTCCTCGATCGCCCGGCCGAGTGCGTGCAGCGCCGCCGGTCCGCCTCCCGCCAGATCGTCAGGATCGAGGACCAGCGCCTTGATGCGCGCATCGTCCCGCGCCGCCTCGAGCGCGCGTACGGCCTCGCGCAGCACCGTCTCGTCGGCAATCGGGGCGCCATCCATCAAATCCTCGAGCGTCGGCTCGCGCTGCTTCTCGACCAGCATTCCCTTGGGCGCGAACAGGAGGGCGGCACCGTCAGGTACCGTGATGCCCGGCTTTTCCGCCAGAACGCCGGCCAGGATGATGAAGATGAAAAGGAGCAGGATGCTCGCGGCGATGGTGTGGAACGCCTTGATCGCGCCCCAGAGAAACTTGAAAAAGGCTTTCATCTGTCTCCGGCTTTCCTTTCCGCCGATATGGCGCGTGCTATCAGTCCGCCAGCCGCTTTTCCCGCGCCGCCTCCAGCATGTCCGTAATGTGCGCGAACTTCAACCGCGGATGCGGCGGCGTGGCGGCCGCGCACTCCGCCGCATCGATGCGTTGCCAGTCGGAAAAGCGCACCACCTCGAGGCCGCGTGCGGCGATGAGGCGGTCAAGTCCGGCACCGCCTTCGCGGCCGCTGGGTGTGACCTCTTCGCATATGCGGGCCGCGATGGCCGCACCATCCGGTCTGTTGGTGCCGATCGTGCCCGTCGGCCCCCGGCGTGCCCAGCCGACGCAATAGAGGCGTTCGCCGATCAGCCCCTCCTCATTGACGAACCGGCCGGCCCGCTCGTCATAGGGGACGCCGGGAATCGGGCTCGTGCGGTAGCCGATGCAGGGGATGACGAGACCGCAAGGGACCTCGAAGAACCGGCCGGTGCCGACGGCCCGCTCTCCCTCGAGCCGCGTATGCTCAAGCCGCATGCAGCAGACGCGCTCGGATCCCATGATCTCGACCGGCTGCGCGAAAAAGCGGAAATGCACATGCAGCGGCTTGTCATCGGGGCGGTTGCGGCTGAAGTCGCGCAGGATCGAGATGATCTTGCGGCGTGCGGGTTCGAGCGTCGCTTCCTCTTCCTCGTCCGGTAGCTGCTGCGGGTCGACGAGCGGCACCGCCCGTTCGAGCTCGCCCATCTCGCCTAGCTCCTTGGGCGTGAAATGCGCCTGCAGCGGTCCTCGGCGGCCGAAAATGTGGATATCCCGAATGGGCGCGCGGGCGATCCGCTCGACTGCATAGGGCGCAATGTCGGACTGCGCCATCTCGTCCGGGGTCTTCGCCAGGATCCGCGCCACGTCGAGCGCCACATTGCCATTGCCGATCACCGCCACCGACGCGGTATCGAGGTCGATGTCGAGATCGGCAAAATCGGGATGCGAATTGTACCAGCCGACGAAGGCAGCCGAGCCGACGACGCCGGGCAGATCGGCGCCCGGAATACCGAGCGGCCGGTCCTCGGGGGCTCCCGTTGCCAGCACCACCGCGTCATAAAGCGCCAGCAATTCCTCGATGCCGACATCGCAGCCCACCGTGAGATTGCCCAGGAATCGCACATTTTTCCGCAGCGCCGTCTTCTCGTACCGGCGCGCGACCGCCTTGATCGACTGATGATCGGGTGCGACACCGCCGCGGATGAGCCCATAGGGCGTCGGCAGTCGGTCGATCATGTCGATACGCACGGCGGGGTTGTCGGCAAGGGCCTCGGCGGTATAGAAGCCGGCCGGCCCGGTGCCGACGATGGCGACATGGCAATTGGCTGAATTCATGCTCCTCCCCCGATGGCGGCCGGCACCCCTCTCAACCCCATTCGGCTCTTTTGGCCAAAGCTTGCCACGATCGGCGGCGGTTGGCGAGAGGAGAAGGAAAAGTTGTCCGCGCCGGGTGTTGTGGCCTTGACATCGTGCCGGCCATCCCCAACTAAGGCGCTGTTTGCTGGCACTCGCCGAGGGGGAGTGCTAGCGGCACGCATCGGTGGACCCAGGGCCGGCCCTGCGATCCGGGTCCCGACCAAAGGAACAAGGAGGAGACAAGATGGCGTTTCGCCCACTGCATGATCGCGTTCTCGTGCGCCGCGTCGAGAGCGAGGAAAAGACCGCCGGCGGCATCATCATTCCCGACACCGCCAAGGAAAAGCCGCAGGAAGGCGAGGTCATCGCCGTCGGTCCCGGCGCGCGCAACGAGCAAGGCGCGCTCGTGCCGCTTGACGTCAAGGCCGGAGACCGTGTGCTGTTTGGCAAATGGTCGGGATCGGAAGTCAAGATCGACGGCGAAGATCTTCTGATCATGAAGGAATCGGACATTCTGGGAATCGTCGGCTAAGGGCCGGTGCGATCCCGGATCTCACACATACGGATTTGACAAGAAGGTAAAGGAACAGGCTGATGGCTGCCAAGGACGTGAAATTTTCGGCCGATGCGCGCGGGCGCATCCTCAAGGGCGTTGACACGCTCGCCAATGCGGTCAAGGTGACGCTCGGTCCGAAGGGCCGCAATGTGGTGCTCGACAAGACCTTCGGCGCGCCCAGGATCACCAAGGACGGCGTCACCGTCGCCAAGGAAATCGAGCTTAAGGACAAGTTCGAGAACATGGGTGCGCAGATGGTGAAGGAAGTCGCCTCGCGCACCAACGACCTCGCGGGTGACGGTACGACGACGGCGACGGTGCTCGCGCAGGCAATCGTGCGTGAGGGTGCCAAAGCCGTGGCCGCGGGCATGAACCCGATGGATTTGAAGCGCGGCATCGATCTCGCGGTCGCCAGCGTCGTTGAGGACCTGAAGGCACGCTCGAAGGAGATTTCCTCCTCGAGCGAGATCGAGCAGGTGGGCACCATCTCGGCCAATGGAGAGGCCGAGGTCGGCCAGATGATCGCCAAGGCGATGGACAAGGTCGGCAAGGAAGGCGTGATCACCGTCGAGGAGGCGAAAGGCCTCGAGAGCGAGCTCGAGGTGGTCGAGGGCATGCAGTTCGATCGCGGTTATCTCTCGCCCTATTTCATCACCAATGCCGAGAAGATGACGGTCGAGCTCGAGAATCCGTTCATCCTCCTGTTCGAGAAGAAGCTCAGCAATCTGCAGTCGATGCTGCCGATCCTCGAGGCGGTGGTACAGGCCTCGCGGCCGCTTCTCATCATCGCCGAGGACGTCGAGGGCGAGGCGCTGGCGACTCTGGTCGTCAACAAGCTGCGCGGCGGCCTCAAGGTGGCGGCGGTCAAGGCGCCGGGCTTCGGCGACCGCCGAAAGGCGATGCTCGAGGATATCGCGATCCTGACCAATGGCCAGGTGATCTCCGAGGATCTCGGCATCAAGCTCGAGAACGTGACCCTCGACATGCTGGGCACGGCGAAGCGCGTCACCATCACCAAGGACGACACCACGATCGTCGATGGTGCAGGCGACGGCGAGGCGATCAAGGCGCGCTGCGAGCAGATCCGGGCTCAGATCGAGGACACCAACTCCGACTATGATCGCGAGAAGCTGCAGGAGCGGCTGGCCAAGCTGTCGGGCGGCGTCGCTGTGATCAAGGTCGGCGGCGGCTCCGAGGTCGAGGTGAAGGAGCGCAAGGACCGCGTCGACGATGCGCTGCACGCCACGCGCGCCGCGGTCGAGGAAGGCATCGTCGCCGGCGGTGGCGTCGCGCTTCTCTATTCGGTCCGTGCCCTCGCCGACCTCAAGGGTGCGAACGACGACCAGGAGAAGGGCATCGCCATCGTGCGTCGCGCGCTCGAGGCGCCGGTGCGCCAGATCGCCGAAAATGCCGGCTTCGACGGCGCGGTCGTTGCCGGCAAGATTGCCGAGCAGGACAAGCCGAATTTCGGCTTCGACGCCCAGGCCGAGGAATATGGTGACCTCGTCGAGCGCGGCATCATCGACCCGACCAAGGTCGTGCGCACGGCGCTGCAGGACGCCTC
>RFKS01000305.1 GCA_003694205.1 Alphaproteobacteria bacterium
GAACAGGCCTCGACCATTTGGACGAAGAAATTGCCGAACCTGCTGGCGCGTTCGGGATCGACCCGCGCCGCCGCGGCCAGCGCATCCTCGTAACGCCCGGCCTCGAGGAGAGAGATCGCGAAATCGATCTGCTGGTTGACGAGGCTCGGAAACTCGTCGATCGAGAGCCCGGCGAGCGAGCGCATGAGATCGAGCGACTGCTCCATATGCCCTTCCGCGTGCTCGATCACGGCCATGCCCTCGAGAAAGGCGAGACCGATGCGGCGGCGTGCGGCGGCGTCCTCCGCGTCATACGCCTCGGATCGGCGGAAAAAGTCCTGCGCGACGCGTCGCGCCTCGGCAAGCTCGTCCGCCTGACGCAGCGCGTCGAAATACTGGTGAAGCACGGCGAGGCTCTTCGGATGCGCGGCAAGACGTTTTTTCGCATATTCGAGATCACGGCGGTAAAGGGCTTCGACATCCGCAATGCCGAGTCCGTCGAGCATCGGCCACAGAGCGGCATAGCGGCGGTCGATCATGGCCTCGAGAATAGCCTCCGGATCGAAAACGCGACCGAGTACCGCGCGGGCGTCCTCGCGGCGCCCCGCCTCGGCATGAAGCCGTGTGAGGTCAAGCCACATCCAGTCGACCGCATCGTGCCCGCGCCCACCATCGAAGCCGGCGCGAAAAAGTGCATCGAGAAAGCGGTACAGCGGCGCCCCGCCCTTTTCGCGCAGGCCACGCCAGATCCTGTAGATCGGCTGACCGCTTTCCTGTTCGGCAAAGCCGGGAACAAGCACGAGGAGCCGTGCGACGTCTTCCGCGGCGCCCGTGAAATCCCCGGTCTGGAGGGCGAGATTGGCACGCAAGCGGAGAATATCGGCGGGCTCGCGCACCTCATCCGCGGCACGGCCCATGAGGATGCGCGCCGCCGCGTATTCCTTTCGCGCCACAAGCTGCAGCGCCTGCGCGAGATGCGCCATGCCACGCCCATGCCTATCAAGACCGGGCGCCCGGAAGAGCTGCCGTGCCAGCCGCGCCGCAAGATTGTAGTCCTCGGCCTGGATCGCCGCCTCGATCCGCGACCGAAGGGTCGTCGTATCGACCGCCTCCCCTGCCCTGGCCACGATCGCGGCGCCAAGTGCGGCGATGATGGAAAGCGCATGGAATGTGCGGCGCATCATCCCCTCTACCCGAAGCCGCCTTCTAGCTGGAAGAGACGGTGGAGGGCGTGCGGTGCCCGGCGGCCAGGCGGTCGAATATCTCGACAAACACTGCGGCCTCCTGCGCCCCCGCGACCGCATGGCGCTGCCCGATGATGAAGGCCGGCACGCCGCTGATCCCTGCCTGTCGCGCGGCGGCGGCTTCGCGTGCGACCCGGTCGCGATCGCGGTCGCCTGCAAGGAGCTCGGCGACGAGCTCCCGGTCCATTCCCTGACGCGCAGCGATCTCGACGAGCACCGCCGGATCCCCGATGTCCTCTCCGTCACGGAAATAGGCGCGGAAGAGATCCTCGACCACTGCATCCTGACAGCCGGCACTCCCGGCCCACAAGATGAGGCGGTGCGAATCGAGTGTGTTGGGAGCCCGTTGAATGCGATCGAAGCGGAAATCGAGGCCGGCGCCGCGACCGGCATCGGCGATGCGGCCGAAAATCTCGCGCGCCGCCTCGCGCGAGCCGAATTTGGCCGTGAGATAGGCGTCACGCGCCAGGCCGTCCGGCGGCAGCTCGGGCGCCAGCTGATAGGGGTGCCAGCGCACATCGACGGCAAGCGCGGGACGCTCGCGCAAGGCCGCCTCGAGCCGGCGCTTGCCGATATAGCACCAGGGACAGACCGTGTCGGACACGATATCAATCGCGATTACGCTCATCCCCGCGAGCATAGATGCTTGCGGTATTCGCCTCAAGCGGGCGCCGCATTGCGGTCCTTCAGGATCTCGAGCAGTTGCGGCCCCGGAAGCGCCGGTGCGCAGAGATAGCCCTGATAGAGATCGCAGCTCTCTGCACGCAGCATGCGCAACTGATCGGGCGTCTCGACCCCTTCCGCGATGACGGTCAGGTCGAGAGTCTTCGCCATGGCGATGATCGCCCGGAGCACGGCGACGTCCTCGATGCCGGCGCCGAGGATGAAGCTGCGGTCGATCTTGATCTCGTCAACGGGCAAGGTCTTGAGCGAGCCCAGTGCCGAATAGCCGGTGCCGAAATCATCAAGCGCAAAGCGCAGCCCGTGTTCCCGCAGATGCTCGATCGCGCGGAGGGTCTGTGGCGCCCGGGCGAGGATGCTGCGCTCCGTGACCTCAAGGATAACCCGGCTGCCAGGCATTCCCGATGCGGCAAGCTCCTCGATGATGTGTTCGGCCAACCCGCGTCCGCCCATGGTCGCGAACATGTCCGCCGAGATGTTGATCGAAAGGCGCAATGGCGGCAGGCCGCGCCGTTCGAGAGTGACGACCTCTTCGAGCGCCCGGCTCACCACCCAGCGTCCAAGCTCGGCTGTAATTCCTGCTTCCTCGGCGATGCCGATGAAGTTTTCCGGGCTGACGAGACCAAGATCAGGATGGCTCCAGCGCACCAGCGCTTCGATACCCACGATCTCGTCGGTCTGCACGCTTGCCTGCGGCTGATAATGGAGAAGCAGTTCGCTGCTCGCCATGGCCTGCCGCAGTCGGTGTTCAATCTCCAAACGGTGCGCCTGGGTTGCCGCAACATGCGGTGTGTAGAAGGCAAAGGAACTGCCGCGCCGCTGTTTGGCATGGGTGAGCGCCGTATGGGCCGCGCGCAGGAGTGCCTCCGCCTCGGTGGCATCCTCTGGCGCGAGGGCAATCCCGGCACTGGCGCTCAGATACAGCCGGTCGCCATTCTGCTCTAGCGGTGCCGCGATAGCGCGCAGCACGCTGTGCGCAAACTGGGCCGCCACCTCGCGGGCCGTGATCGCGGGAAGCAGCAACAGGAATTCGTCCGCCGCCAGCCGCGCCAGAACCGGAGCCGCCCGCACCCCACCGGCCGGCGCACAGCTCATCGCA
>RFKS01000001.1 GCA_003694205.1 Alphaproteobacteria bacterium
GACGGCAGTGCAACAGGACAAGGAAGGGCATGAATCGGGAAGGTGATCGCCTGACCGGACGGGTCCGGCGCTATGTCCGGGTCGGCGGCGCGGCCGGCATCGCGATTCTGGCGTCGTTGGCGAGGTGACGATGACGCGCCTCACGCGAAGACGCCGTGACAATATCACGTCAGCGTGATCACATCAGCGTGCCTCGGCGCACGTCTCGGGCGGCAGATCTGGCGGCGCGGCCGCGCTTGCGGCAAAGGTCGCGAGCTCGGCGGGCGTGACATTGCCCAGTCGCATCAGGCGTTCGAAATCATGAATGCGGACCCGCCCGGTCTCGTAGTGCGCGACATCGCGACGCTCGAAATCCTTGAAAATGCGGCAGACATGCGCGGTGCTGAGCCCCAGCAGCTCGCCGAAGAAGCGCAGACTGAGAGGAAGGGACAGGTCAAGCGATCGCGCAGGCGGCCGCCCCGTTCCTTCGCGCATCGCGATCTCGACCAGCGCCCGTGCGGCGCGCTCGCTTCCCGACCGCAGGCCGAGATCGACAAGCCGGGCCTCAAGCCGTCGTCGCTGGCGCTGCATCAGTGCCATGAGCCACAGGCGCAGCTCCGGATCGGCATTGCTCGCGCGGAGCAGGGACTCGCCTTCGAATTCGCACAGTTCGGCACGCGTCAGGGCATAGGCGGCGAGACCCGGGGCGGCCCCGCAGGGAAATCCCGGCGCCACCAGGTCGCCGGCGGTCATCAGGTCGGTGATCTGCCGACGCCCGTCAGGCTCCGTGCGCAGATGATAGAGCCAGCCGCCGAGAATGAGGCCGACGCGACCCGGCGCCTCGCCCGCTGCGGCAATCACCTCACCGGGCGCCGCGATGCGCCTGTCGCAGCCGAGCCGTGCAAGCGCCGCCCGGATCGGTGCCGCTCCTTTCGCTGCACCAGACATGTTGACCCCATCTTCCCTGCACGCCCGCCCCCGTCTGGGCGTTTCTTGTACGTGCAAGATTGATCACAAATTTTCGATAAGGCAAGATGTTCGTGAATTTTTACATATGTAATTTACAATCACAATTAACCATAATCATCTATTGACACCATTTCCCTTTTCTTTATGACGATTTATACGCTGAACAGGTATCGCGTCTGTGGAACGATCATGACGCGAGTTCTACGCGTCAATGGCAAGATGGAATGTCTGTTCTTATACCGGTATGCCTTCCATCATGATGAACAACAAATTTTCGCAAGGTACATCCATTCCGAGAAACATGAAGACATGATTACAATCGTAAACACTAGTGCGTTTACCGTTGAAATTTCAACGATCAATTTTTCTTTGCACGGTCGTACCTCTTCCCGTCGTCAATACTTGTCACCTGGAAGCCGCATCCTGGCAAAAACTGTCGGGGGTGGCGGACCGTGACGCGAATGAGCAGAGGAACGCCCCCACTCTCATGACGCAGGAAATTCTTCAGGACCTGGAACCGACCGATCTCCCGCCGGAGCACCCCGTGCGTGCCGTCGATGCCTACTGGCGAGAGCTTGCAGCGGGCACCGGCATCCCGACCCGTGAGGTCTTCAATCCCCTGCGCGTGCCCGCCGCCCTCCCCTGGCTCTATCTGTTCGAACGGCTGCCCAGCGGCACCGGAGACGAGCCCTGCACGACGCAGGAGGACTATGTCCTGATCCTGTTCGGGGCCTCGACACTGTCCGACGGCGGCAAGCTTGCCGCCGGCATGCGACTGTCGGAGCTCTTCTCTGGCCCCCTTCTCGAACGACGCCTGGACGAGTTCGCGAGGGTACACCGCGAGGCCGCGCCCGTGCTCTCGCGTACCTTCATCACCGGTGGTCCGCGGCCGGGCAACTGGGTGCGCGGGCTGTTCCCGTTCCGCTCCGCGGCCGGCACGCCACAAGTGCTCGTGGTGATGATCCCGGATTTGAACCCCGCGAGCTGAGCCGGCCCGCCGGATGCGGGCGTCGCGCCGCCACCGACCATTTCGCATTTTCTTAAGACTTGTCCCACTATGATACAGCCGGCAAGCCCCAATGCCGGTGCGCTTGCCGGACTCAGGCAAGGGACAGCAAGTCGCCATGGCGGGCCCGATTCTCATCGTCGACGACGAGCCGACCCAGCTGCATCTGCTCGGCGCCATGGTCGAGCGGGCCGGGCATAGCGTCGAGACCGCGGCCGACGGCGCGAGCGCCCTCGCCCGCCTCTCGGACGGCAACCGCCCGCCCGTCGCCTGCATGATCCTCGACCTGCAGATGCCAGGCATGAGTGGGCTTGAGGTCCTGAAATCCCTGCGCCCCGAGCATCCGCAGCTTCCGGTGATTGTGCTGACGGCGCATGCGAGCGTGAACCGGGTGGTCGAGGTCATGCGCGCCGGCGCTACCGATTTCCTCGTCAAGCCGGCAAGCGCGGAACGCATTCGCGCTGCCATCATGAGCGCGCTCGATCATGTCGAGATGACCGGGGAGCTGGCCCCGCTTCGCGCCGCGGTATCGACTGGCAGTGGCTTTGACGACCTGCTCGGCGAGAGCCCGGCGATCCGCGAAGCGGCGCGGCTCGCCCGGCGCGCCGCGGCGACATCGATACCGGTCCTCATTGAGGGCGAATCCGGTGTCGGCAAGGAAATGTTCGCGCGGGCGATCCATCGCGCAAGCGCCCGCGCCGGAGGTCCCTTCGTCGCCGTGAACTGTGGCGCCATCCCCGAGAATCTCGTCGAGAGCATCCTCTTCGGCCATGAAAAGGGAGCCTTTACCGGCGCCGCGGAACGCCATGCCGGCCGCTTCCAGGAGGCATCGGGCGGGACGCTGTTTCTCGATGAGGTCGGCGAGCTGTCGCTCGACATCCAGGTCAAGCTCCTGCGGGCCCTGCAGGAAGGCGAGGTCGATCCGGTCGGCGCCCGGCGGCCGGTTCCGGTCGACATCCGCCTCATCTCGGCAACGAACCGCGACATGGCGGCACGCGTCGCCGAGGGCAGCGTGCGCGAGGATCTCTATTACCGGCTCAATGTCTTTCCCTTGCACATCCCGCCGCTGCGCGAGCGGCGGGAGGACGTGCCGCTGCTCGCGACGCATTTCGCCACCGCCATCGCGCGCGCCGAGGGGCTTGCCGAAAAGGTTCTCGCTCCGGACGCGCTGAGCCTGCTGCAGGGCTATGACTGGCCGGGGAACATCCGACAGCTCCAGAACGCGATCTTTCGCGCTGTCGTCATGTCCGAGGGCGCCGTGATCACGGCCGCCGACTTTCCGCAGATCCTTGGGGCACCGGACCACAAGACGCCCGCAGGCATTGATGGCGCTCGGTCCGCGGGCGCCGTGGAGGAGGCCCATCCGTTCGTCTCCCTCATCGACGAGGCGGGAACGCTGCGCCCCCTTTCCGCGATCGAGGCGGAGGTCATCCGCAAGGCCATCCTCCGCTGCGAGGGCCGGCTTTCCGAGGTCGCGCGGCGGCTTGGCATCGGCCGCTCGACCCTGTATCGCAGGATCGACGAACTCGGCCTCGGCGAGGACGCGCGCCGCGCCCGCCACGGGTCATAGCAGTGCCACCGGGTCTTCATGTTTCCGCCATCCTCGTCACCGAGTCTGGCGGTGAACAGAGTGGGAGAGGATCGTGATCGGCGTCTTCGATTCCGGGTCCGGCGGCCTCACCGTCCTCGAGGCCCTCATCGCGGCGATGCCGGATCGCGACTTTCTCTATTTCGGCGATCATGCCCGCGCGCCCTATGGCACGCGGTCTGCCGAAGACGTCTACCGATCGACTCTCACGGCCGTCGATTTCCTTCTCGATCAGGGCTGCCGGCTCATCGTCATCGCCTGCAACACGGCGGCCGCGGTGGCGCTGAGACGTCTGCAACAAACATGGCTCTCTGCGCGTGCGCCCGGGGCGCGGGTGCTCGGGGTGCATGTACCGCTCGTCGAGGCCATCACCGGCACCCGATGGCGCGACGGCGCGGCGGTCGGACCGATGCGGGAACGGCCGCGACGGCTCGCCGTCTTTGCGACACCCCGGACTGTGGCGTCGCGTGCCTTTACGACCGAGATCGCCTTGCGCGCACCCACGATCCGCGTGATCGAGATCGCTTGCCCGGGGCTGGCCGACGCGATCGAGGCCAATGCGAATGATGAGACGCTCGACCGGCTCGTTCGCGGCTTTGCGGACCGCCTTCGCGACCATCCGGACGTGCGCGACGGAATCGACGCCGCGGCACTCGCCTGCACCCATTATCCCTTCGCCGAATCGGCCTTTCGCCGCGCCCTGCCGCCGGGGACGGACCTGTTGTTGCAGCCGCGGCTCGTCGCCGCGGCGCTTGCCGACTATCTGGCACGCAATCCGGATCTCGACAGCCCCGGGACAGGCCGCTTGCGGCTGCTCACCAGCGGTGATCCGGCGCGCCTTGACGGTCTGCTCGAAAGGCTGCCCGCATCCCTGCGGCAATTCGAGCGTGTCGCCCTCGCCTCGCCGGCCTGAGGCGGGCGTCTATTCGGACGCCGGTGAGGCGCCGCCCTCGACCGCGTGCAGATAGAGGTCGAGGAGCGCTTCCTGCTCCTCGCGCTCATGGCGCTCGAGCCTGCGGATGCGGATCACCTGGCGCATGATCTTGGGTTCGAACCCGGCCGCCTTGGCTTCCGCATAGACTTCGCGGATGTCCTCGGCGATGCCGCGTTTTTCCTCCTCCAGGCGCTCGATACGCTCGATGAAGCTGCGCAGGATGTCGCCGGCGACGCCGCCGCGATTCGTGGCCATGAACGGATCCTCCAGAACTCGGGAGTTTGGGACAGTGAGGGGCTTGTAGTCGAGCCGGCGCGGCGATGCAATCCGCTCAGGCGGCGCAGCTTCGGAGCGCGCGCCTGACCGCCGCGATCTGGTCGTCGACCGAGATTTCCATCACCGAGGTGATTTCCAGCGCCCGGTCCTCGAACGCATTCTCGTCGGGGTGCGACTCCTGCCAGGCCGCGACCGTCTTGTCGCGAAGATGCAAAAGCTGCTCAATCTGCGGCCGGAACAGCCGCAGCATGGCGGTGATCCAGATATTGGTCGCCCAGGACGGCCGGGCGAGGTCGATGACGAATCGGTCGAGCATGCGGATCACGTCCTCGGCCCGGTACCAGGCCTCCCCGGTCACCCAGCGATTGGTGGTAAAAAGCCGGATGGGAAAGCCCGCCCGGTTCATCGAGATGGCGACAAGGTGGCTCAGTGCATCATCCGGGTCCTTCGGCGGCTCGTAATCGGGCAGCGGTGCCGGGCGCACGCCGTTGGGCATGCCCCTGGGCCTCAGAAAGCAGTGGAAGTGTCCGTGCTCGCCGCCGCGCAGCTCGGCCGGATGCGCGTGATAATAATATTGCGCGTGCGTCTCCGGATCGTAGACATCCCCCTTCGGGTAATGATCCCATTCATAGAAGGTCCCCTGCCCGCGCAGGATCTCGCCGACCACATTGTCCTCGGTCTTGGCGAGGACGCGATAGCATTCGCGCACGCGCGCGCCGGCCTCGCGCATCGCTTCCAGCCGTTCACGCGACAGACCGCTGAAATCGAGACGTGCCGGCCGACGCCCTGCGAGCGGCAGTTTCGGCGCCGCCTTCCGGCCCCGCCTTGCCGTACCCTTGCGCTCCTTTTTGCCGCTGCCCGTCATGGCCCAAGTTCCCTCATGTTGGGGATATTAGCCGACACGCCGCGCCCCTGCGACGCGCTATTTCGTCGCTTCCCGGAGATAGGCGATGAGGTCCGCCCGGTCCGCGGCCTTCGGCATGCCCGGATAGGGCATCCTGTTGCCCGGCACCATGGCGCGTGGGCTCGCGAGATAGCGGCCGAGCGTCTCCTCGTTCCAGAGGATGCCGGAGGCCGCCATCGCGGGGGAGTAGGCAAAGCCTTCCACCGTCCCGGCCTTGCGGCCGAAGAGGCCGTGCAGATTGGGCCCGACCTTCGTGCCCGCGCCGGCCTCGATCGTGTGACAGGCGGCACAGACGCGGAACAGCTCCCGGCCGCGCGCCGGATCGCCCTCGGCGCGTGCGGCATCACCCGCCGCCTGCAGAAAGCAGGCGAGCAGCGCGGCGAGAACCACGCCGCGCCACCGTCCCACGCCATCGCCTTTTCCCGCTCGCAAAACGCCCTCCGTCACGACGCGCCCCGCGGCGCGACCTTGGTCGACACCCGCGGGGCGTTCCGTTGCTCCGGGCGTACCCTCACGGCCGTCCGGTGCGCATCCGCTGACTCACTGATTCTTCCGGTATTTCTCCGGCATGAAATAGAGCGAGTCCTGCATGTCGGCGAGTGGCACATGGCAATCGACGCAGAACTGCACACGCGCCGAACCCTCGCCATTGGTTGTCCCATAGACGCTGCCATTGGGCATGATCATCGTGTACTTCCAGTCATCGGAACCGGAATTGAAGCCCGCCGGCATCTTTTCCATCACGAACAGCGGACCCGGGCTCACCGCACCATTGCCGGCAACTGCGAAGCTGTCCTTGGCCAGCACCGAGCCGACGGGCATCTTGCCGACATCCTCGAAGCGGCCATAGGCCTCGGCACCGGTGGCATTGGCGTAGTTGTTCACATAGCGGCCGCCATGGGTTGCCGACTGGTAGGCCACGGTATTGAAGCTCGGCCAGCCCTGATAGCCATTGACGCTCGCGACACCGGCCTTGGCATAGGCCGCCGCAAGCGCCTCTTTGATGCAGGCATAGGCGTCGCCGGCTTCCGCATCCGTGATCTCCGCCGCGCCACCCGCCGCGCAGGGATTGCACGGGTTGCACGGATTACATGGATTGCACGGGCTGCACGGATTCGCCGCCGCACAGGGGTTACAAGGATTGCAGCCCTTCTTCGCCGCGCAGGGATTTTTCGCCGCACAGGGGTTGCAGGGGTGGCATCCGCCAGCACCCTTGAGCCGCGGCACGAAACAGGCCGACGCCATGGCCGCCCCGCCCGCCGCACACGGATTGCACGGGTTGCATGGATTGCATGGATTCGCTGCCGCACAGGGATTGCACGGATGGCAACCCTTCATCTTCTTCGCCGCGCACGGGTTGCAGGGATGACAGCCCTTCATCTTCTTGGCAGCGCACGGATTACAGGGGTGA
>RFKS01000031.1 GCA_003694205.1 Alphaproteobacteria bacterium
CAGTTGGTTAGAGCGCTGGCCTGTCACGCCAGAGGCCGCGGGTTCAAGTCCCGTCACTCCCGCCACTTTCCCAAACCCCGCCATACCCGCCGGCCGCGGCGAATTGCCACGGCAGGAGCGGCTTTTTTGGAGGCACGCGCGATGTACCGCTCCAGGCGGCATCGGACGGCCCATGCGACGACTCGCTCCGGGCCACGAAAAAAAGGCGTCAAGGCTTTGATTGCGGGTTGATGTTTGATATAGCGCCTGCCAAGACTCGGGCAGGCGCAGCGGATGTCGCTCGGGTCTCCTGCGCCCGCGGGGGCACAGTGCTGACACGTCCGTCCACCCTCTGGCGGAGACATTCCGTGGAAGACCTGCTCGTCGACTATCTGCCGATCCTCATCTTTCTCGGGGTCGCGGTCGCCTTTTCGCTCGTATTCGTCGGTGCCGCCTATTTCATCGCCGAACAGCGGCCGGACGTGGAAAAGCTATCGGCCTACGAGTCGGGCTTCGAGGCCTTCTCCGATTCCCGCTCGCAGTTCGACGTCCGCTTCTATCTCGTCTCGATCCTTTTCATCATTTTCGACCTCGAGGTCGCCTTTCTCTTTCCCTGGGCGGTCTCGCTCGGTGCGATCGGGGTTTACGGCTACTGGTCGATGATGGTCTTCCTTGCCGTGCTCACCGTTGGCTTCATGTACGAATGGAAGAAGGGGGCCTTGGAATGGGAGTAGAAAGCGGTCTCTCGGCGGCGGCGGCCAAGGCGGCCGAGGGCGATGCCTTCTTCCGCGATGTCAATGCCGAACTCGCCGACAAGGGTTTTCTCGTCACCCGCGCCGAGGATCTCATCCACTGGGCCCGCACCGGCTCGCTGTGGTGGATGACCTTCGGGCTCGCCTGCTGCGCGGTCGAGATGATGCACACAAGCATGCCGCGCTACGACCTCGAGCGCTTCGGCGTCGCGCCGCGGGCCTCGCCACGGCAATCGGACGTGATCATCGTCGCCGGCACGCTGTGCAACAAGATGGCGCCGGCGATGCGGCGGGTCTATGACCAGATGTCCGAGCCGCGCTATGTCATCTCGATGGGAAGCTGCGCCAATGGCGGCGGCTACTATCACTACAGCTACTCGGTGGTGCGCGGCTGCGATCGCATCGTTCCGGTCGATATCTATGTGCCGGGCTGTCCGCCGACCGCCGAGGCACTGCTTTACGGAATTCTGCAGTTGCAGCGGAAGATTCGCCGCACCGGAACGCTCCGGCGCTAGGCTATGGAAGCAGGGGAGTCGGGAACGCAAGCCATGAGCGCGCTGGAAACATTGGGCAAGCATATCGAGGCCGGGCTCGCGCACGAGGTCACCGGCTTCTCGGTCGCGCGAGGCGAGCTCACCGTCCATGCGCGCGCCGACCAGATCGTCAAGGTGCTGACTTTCCTGCGCGACGATTCCGAATGCCGGTTTCGCACGCTGGTCGATATCTGCGGCGTCGATTGGCCCGAGCGCGAGAAGCGCTTCGATGTCGTCTATCACCTGCTCTCGATGCACCTCAACCAGCGGATCCGGGTCAAGGTCGAGGTCGACGAGGAGACGCCGATCCCATCGGTCACCGGCGTTTTCTCCGCCGCCGGCTGGTTCGAGCGCGAATTGTGGGACTTGTTCGGGGTCATGGTCTCGGACCACCCCGATCTCAGGCGCATCCTGACCGACTACGGCTTCGAGGGGCACCCGCTGCGCAAGGACTTCCCGCTCTCGGGTTTCGTCGAGCTGCGCTATGACGAAGAGCAGAAGCGCGTCGTCTACGAGCCCGTAGAGCTCATGCAGGAATTTCGCAGTTTCGACTTCCTGAGCCCCTGGGAGGGGGCGCAATACATCCTGCCCGGTGACGAGAAGGCGGGCGCGACGGAGGAGCCGGAGTGATGGCCAGCGTCGTCCAGAAAAGTGATGAAAGGCGCATTCGCAACTTTCATCTCAATTTCGGCCCGCAGCACCCGGCGGCGCATGGTGTCTTGCGCCTCATACTCGAGCTCGACGGCGAGGTCGTCGAGCGCGCCGATCCGCATGTCGGCTTGCTCCATCGCGGTACCGAGAAGCTGATCGAGCACAAGACCTATCTGCAGGCGATCGGCTATTTCGACCGGCTCGACTATGCCGCACCGATGAATCAGGAGCACGCCTTCGTGCTCGCCATCGAGAAGGCGCTCGGCATCACACCGCCCGAGCGCGGGCAGTATATCCGCGTCCTCTATGCCGAGCTGACGCGGATCATGAACCACATTCTCAACCTCACCACCCATGCCATGGATGTCGGGGCGCTGACCCCGATCCTGTGGGGGTTCGAGGAGCGCGAGACCCTGTGCGAGTTCTATGAGCGCGCTTCGGGCTCGCGCATGCATGCGAAATACTTCCGCCCTGGTGGCGTGCATCAGGATCTGCCCCCGGATCTGATCGAGGACATCTGGAACTGGACCGAGAAGTTTCCGCGCGTCATCGACGATATCGCGACGCTCCTGGTCGAGAATCGCATCTTCAAGCAGCGCAATGTCGATATCGGTGTGCTGACGCAGGAGCAGGCGTTCGATCTCGGACTTTCCGGGCCGATGCTGCGCGCCACCGGCCTCGCCTGGGATCTGCGCAAGGCGCAACCCTATGACGTCTATGACCGCATGGACTTCGACATTCCGGTCGGCAGGCACGGCGACGCCTATGACCGGTTCATGGTGCGGATGGAGGAGATGCGACAATCGCTCCGCATCATGCGCCAGTGCATCGAAGAGATGCCCGAGGGGCCGGTTCTGACCGAAGATCGCAAGGTGGCGCCGCCGCGCCGCGGCGAGATGAAGCGCTCGATGGAGGCGCTCATCCATCACTTCAAGCTCTATACCGAGGGCTTCAAGGTGCCTGCAGGTGAGGTCTATGCGGCGGTCGAGGCACCGAAGGGCGAATTTGGCGTCTATCTCGTCTCCGACGGCACCAACAAGCCCTATCGCTGCAAGATCCGGGCTCCCGGATTCGTCCATCTGCAGGCGATGGACACGATGCTGCGCGGCCACATGCTCGCCGACGTACCGGCCGTGCTTGGCTCGATCGACATCGTGTTCGGCGAGGTCGACCGCTAGGAAGAGGAACAAGAAACGCATGCTGGACGTGATCGAAAGCGGTGGTCCCTTCGCCTTTACCGAGGCGAACCGGAAGCGCGCCGACGCCATCATCGCGAAGTATCCCGCCGGTCGGCAGCGCTCGGCGGTGATGGGGCTGCTTTACCTCGCGCAGGAGCAAAATGGCGGCTGGGTGAGCCGCGAGGCGCTCGAGCATGTGGCGGACTATCTCGGTCTCACCCGTATCCAGGTGCTCGAGGTCGCCACATTCTACACGATGTACAATCTCAAGCCCATCGGTCGCCACCATGTGCAGGTCTGCGGCACGACGCCCTGCTGGCTCCGTGGCGCAGACGAGGTCATGCGCGCCTGCAGGGACTTCGGGCTCGAGAAGGGGAGGTCGACCGAGGACGGCCTCTTTCACCTGAGCGAGGTCGAGTGTCTCGGCGCCTGCGTCAATGCGCCCATGGTGCAGATCAATGCCGATTATTTCGAGGACCTCGATTACGAGCGGATGACCGCGATCCTTGAGGCGCTCAAGCGCGGCGAGACACCGAAGCCGGGGCCGCAGGTGGACCGGCAGTTCGCGGCGCCCGAGGGCGGCCCGACGACCTTGAAGGAGCATGTGAAATGAAGACGCGGTCGTTCCTCGTTCTCGCCGGCACCCTGTTTCTGATCGGCGTGATCAATCTGGTATTTTGGTCCGAAAATGCCTCTAACGGAAATCTTGTCATTGGATTGACCTTCCTGCCGGCAAGCGCGGTCTGGTTCCTGCTCGCCGCTCGCCAGCGGCGCATTGAGAAGGGCATGGGCAGAAAATGCTAAGTGACAAGGACCGCATCTTCACCAATCTCTACGGCTATGAGGATTGGGGCGTCGACGCCGCGATGAAGCGCGGCGACTGGGACGGCACCCGCGAGATCATGGCCAAGGGGCAGGACTGGATCATCGGGCAGGTGAAGGACTCCGGCCTGCGCGGCCGCGGCGGTGCCGGCTTTCCGACCGGGCTCAAATGGTCCTTTATGCCCAAGGAAAGCCCGGACGGGCGTCCGAGCTATCTCGTCATCAATGCCGACGAATCGGAGCCTGGCACGTGCAAGGACCGCGAGATCATCCGTCATGATCCGCACAAGCTGATCGAGGGCGCGCTTCTTGCGGGCTACGCCATGCGGGCGCGCGCCGCCTATATCTACATCCGCGGCGAGTTCGTGCGCGAGGCCGAACGGCTCGAGGCGGCGATCGCCCAGGCCTATGACAAGGGTTTTATCGGCAAGAACGCTTGCGGTTCGGGCTATGATTTCGATGTCTATGTCCACCGCGGCGCCGGCGCCTATATCTGCGGCGAGGAAACCGCGCTCATCGAAAGCCTCGAGGGCAAGAAGGGCCAGCCACGGCTCAAGCCTCCCTTTCCCGCCAATGTCGGTGTCTGGGGCTGTCCGACGACGGTCAACAATGTCGAGTCGATCGCGGTCACGCCAACCATCCTGCGCCGCGGCGCCGACTGGTTCTCAAGCCTCGGGCGGCCGAACAACACCGGCACCAAGCTCTTTTGCATCTCCGGCCATGTGAACCGGCCGTGCACGGTCGAGGAAGAGATGAGCATTCCGCTCAAGGAGCTCATCGAGCGTCATGCCGGCGGTGTCCGCGGTGGCTGGGACAATCTGCTTGCAGTCATCCCGGGAGGCTCTTCGGTGCCGCTCATTCCGAAATCCATCTGCGACGACGTGCTGATGGATTTCGACTCGCTCAAGGAGGTTCAGTCCGGGCTCGGCACGGCGGCGGTCATCGTCATGGACAAATCGACCGACATTGTGCGGGCGATCGCGCGCATCAGCTATTTCTATAAACATGAGTCCTGCGGCCAGTGCACGCCCTGTCGTGAGGGCACAGGCTGGATGTGGCGGGTGATGGAGCGGCTCGCTGCCGGCCGCGCCGAGAAACACGAGATCGACATGCTGCTCGACGTGACGAAGCAGGTCGAGGGACACACGATTTGCGCGCTCGGCGATGCCGCGGCCTGGCCGATCCAGGGGCTGATCCGGCATTTCCGCGACGAGATCGAGCGCCGCATCGACGCCCGCGCGGCCGGGTCACAGGCCGTGGCGGCGGAATAGGGGAGCGGCGGTAAGATGCCGAAGCTGACAAGCATATTGACCCTGGAGCAGCAAGTTCTGCGGGCTCGCGGCGGGGAGGCGGATCATGCCGACAATCGAGCGGATCGGGCCCTATCGCTTCTTTTTTTACGCGAACGAGGGAGCCGAACCTCCTCATGTTCATGTCCAGCGCGATCGCGCTCTGGCAAAGTTCTGGCTGCTTCCCGTGGCGCTCGCCTCAAGTACGCGGTTTGCGCCGCATGAGCTGAAGGAGTTGCTGGAAATCGTGGCAGACCGCGGCGACGTTTTTCTGGAGGAGTGGAATGAGTTCTTTGGCAACGGCGCATGAAGCACGGGCTCTCGAAGTCCGCTGTACCGACGACGAGCTGATCGTAAGGCTCACGGATGGCCGGAAGCTGTCGGCGCCGCTTGCATGGTTCCCACGTCTATCCCGGGCCACGGCGCAACAGCGCAATTCATTTGAACTGCTTGGCGAGGGCGAAGGAATTCACTGGCCGGAGGTTGATGAAGACATCAGTATTGCCGGTCTTCTGGCTGGAATTCCGTCGGTGGAGGCACGACGCGACAAGACAGCAAGATCCGCCTGACAGGATGCGCAGATAACGAGAGTGAACTCATGCCGAAGCTGACGATCAATGATGTCGAGATCGAGGTCGCGCCGGGAACGACCGTGCTGCAGGCCTGCGAGCAGGCGGGGTTCGAGATTCCGCGCTTCTGCTATCACGAGCGGCTGTCGATCGCCGGCAATTGCCGTATGTGTCTGGTCGAGATGGAGAAGAGCCCGAAGCCGATCGCGTCCTGCGCCATGCCGGCGGGCGACGGCATGGTCATCCGCACCAACACGCCGGCGGTGAAGAAGGCGCGCGAGGGCGTACTCGAGTTCCTGCTCATCAATCACCCGCTCGATTGTCCGATCTGCGATCAGGGCGGCGAATGCGACCTGCAGGACGAAACCATGGCCTATGGCCGCGGTCGCAACCGCTTTGCCGAGAACAAGCGCGCCGTCGGCGAGAAAAATCTCGGGCCGCTCATCAA
>RFKS01000306.1 GCA_003694205.1 Alphaproteobacteria bacterium
CGCCGAGGCCGGTCGCTCCTGGGCCTGGGAGATCTGAAGGGCGAATGGCCCGGCGCGGTACGGGACCGGGCCGGGCCGCTCTCAGGCATCAGGTCAGTTCTTCTTCTTGAGCAGGTCCGCGGCCGCCTTGGCGTGGGCGCGGGCCGCGTCGAGATCGTCGGCATCGAGCCCCTCGAGCGCATGCTCGAGTGCCTCCTCGAGGCGCTCTGCCATTTCATCGTCCGCGGCGTCCGCAATGGCGCCATCACCCATCCCGTCGCAGGGATTGATCTGCTCGGCGTCGAATTCCTCGCCGTCGGGGCCGACGAGGCAGTTGATGGCGTGCTGCAGATGGGCGTGCACGCCGTCGAGCGAATCCGCCTGCGCGGCCAGATTGGCGTGTTGCGCCGCGGTGGCGGCTTCCGACGCCGCGTCGCCGCCATGCGCGCTCGCGGGGAACTGAATGAAGAGAATCGCCGAAAAGACGGATACGCCGAGGATCGTCGCCAGCCGGTTGTAAGCTGTCATGGTCATGCTCCCTGATGACGCGGCGCAGGGACAGGTTGGCTCATCTTCCCGCGCCGATGGACCGATCCGCCGCGCACGAATGGCACGCATCAGGATGCCGTCCCTAGCTGTCACCGTCGCTTGCGGTCGGACGACCCGCACTATACTGCCCGGCGCGGCGGGAAAAAAGATTCATGAAAGGAAATGCGTATCGCAGGAAGGCGCCTTGCTCAGGCGTCGGTCTTCGCGCGGCAGCCGGGAAGGGGCATGACCTCGATCCCCTCGTCGAGGAGGTCTGCGGTCTCGTCCGGCGTCGCTTCGCCATAGATGCCACGCCGCGGCACCTCGCCATAATGGATGCGCCGGGCTTCCTCGGCAAAGCGCTCGCCGACATAGTCGCAATTCGCCTCGACATACCGCCGCACCTTGGCAAAGACGGTATCGAGTTCGCGCGCGAGCTCGGGAGGAAGATTGGGCGCGCCCATCGCCTGCGACATCGGTCCGTCGCTACCGGGCGCCAAAGGGGGGGCCTCGGCCTTCCGTGTGCCCTGCGAGATATGGGGCGCGGAGAGGGCCTTGCGCACCTCGGGCGAGCCGCATTCGGGGCAGGTGATGACGCCAGCGTCCTGCTGCTCGGCGAATTCGTCGTGATTGCGGAACCAGGCCTCGAACCGGTGGCCCTCCGCACAGTCGAGATCGAACACGATCATCACACGCTCCTCGTTCCGTCGGCTACCGCTTCGATCCGCTGCAGGCGAATTGGCCGATCGTGGCGCAGGGCCGGAATGCGCGAACGTGCCTCGGCTACCGCCTCCAAATCAAGATTAATGACGGCCTCGCCCACATTTTCTTCAAGATCGAGCAGAATCTCGCCCCAAGGTGACACGGCAAGAGCATGCCCAAATGTGGTGCGGCCGTCGGCGTGGCGACCGACCTGCGCCGGTGCAATGACGAAGGCCCCCGTCTCGATCGCACGGGCGCGCAGAAGCGTGTGCCAGTGGGCGCGGCCGGTCCTCCTCGTGAAGGCCGATGGCACGAACAGTATCTCGGCGCCGGCGCCGGCCAGCAGGCGGTAGAGATGCGGAAAGCGGAGATCATAGCAGATGCTGAGTCCGATTGCGGCGAGCGGCGTCGCGACGAGCACCGCCTCGCTGCCGGCACGATAGAGGGCCGATTCCCGGTAACTTTCGCCGTCCGGGAGATCGACATCGAAGAGATGGATCTTGTCGTAGCGCGCGGCGATGCTGCCGTCGGGCGCGATAAGGAAGGAGCGGTTGGCAAGACGGTCCTGTGCGACGCGGATTGGCATCGAACCGATCAGCAGATGAATGCCGAGATCGGCCGCCAGCGTGCGAAATCGCGGCAGCGCCGGGTCGTCCGCCTCGGAGTGAGTCGCGGCGAGAAGCCGCGTGCGCGAGCGCTCGACGATGGTCGTCATCTCGGGCGTCGCAACGAGCTCCGCTCCCTTGGCCGCGGCCCTGCGGATCAACGCTTCCGCGGTGGCGACATTCTCCGCCGGCTCGCGCGAGGAGGTCATCTGCAGAATACCGACGCGGCAGTGACGCGCCATCACGACAGCCCGAGCAACCTGTCGAGCTCCCCCGAATCTTCAAGCGCGTGGAGGTCGTCACATCCGCCGACATGGCGTCCGTCGATGAAGATCTGCGGCACGCTCGTGCGGCCGCCGGCGCGCTTGATCATCTCGCGCCGCTTCGCGCCACCGAAGGTGATGTCGATCTCGCGAAAGGGGACACCCTTCCTGTTGAGCAGGCCCTTCGCCCGGTAGCAATAGGGACAAAGGGCGGTGGAATAGATCTCGATCTCGGCCATGGAGACTCCCTGTACCGCGGCCAACCGCGATTATCCTCGGGCGCTCTATATGGCGATTTGCCCCGGTGTGGCAACCCGCGCCAGCGTCAGCACCTCGACCGCCCGCGCGCCCGCCTTGCCGAGCACCCGTGCGCAGGCCTCGGCCGTGGCGCCGGTAGTGAGCACGTCGTCGACGAGAAGAACCGTGCGCCCGGCCACATCCCCGCGGACGGAAAAGGCGGCGCGCACATTCGCGTGCCGTTGCCGGTAATTGAGCCCGCCCTGGCGCGGCGTCCTGCGGTGACGGATGAGAAGCAAGGGGTGCCATTGCCGGTCGGCGGCGCGCGCGACGGCGCGGGCGAGCAGGGCCGACTGGTTGAAGCGACGGGCGAGAAGCCGGCTACGGTGCAGCGGGACGGGCACCACGATCTCGGCATCCTGCACCAGCTCCGGCGCGTGGCGCGCCATCATCGTGCCGAGCGGGCCGGCAAGGTCGGTGCGGTCGCCATGTTTGAGGGCGAGGATGAGGCGGCGGCTGGCGTCGTCGTAGACGAGAAGGCTGCGCGCGCGGCGATAGGGCGGCGGTCGGGCCATGCAGCGCGCGCAAAGACTGTTGCCCGAGAGGGAGTGCTCGAAAGGATGGCCGCAACGGGTGCAGCTCGGCTCACCGATGAACACGAGTTCCGACCAGCAGGCCGCGCACAGGCGCCCCTGGTCCGCAAGGAGGGCGCCGCAGCCAAGGCAGCGGGGCGGTAACAGCAAATCGAGCCCCTGACGGAGAAGGCCCGGGAGTGAGCGCGCAAGCTCCATGCCGGCAGTCTAGCGCGAATCCGGTGTCCTGCCAGCATTCCATCGAGCCCGTGGCCGCGGCGCGAAGGGCGGCTGTCATGGGGAGCCGTGACAGGGCGTTCCGTGCAGGTTAGAAGAGCGGCGAACCGTTGGCGGAAAGGGACGACGATGACGGATCTGGGCGACGGGCTCGTGCTGGCCTTGCCGAAAGGACGCATTCTCGATTCGGCGCTGCCTCTTCTCGAACGCGTCGGGATTGTTCCGGAGGCGGATTTCTTCGATCCCGCATCGCGCAAGCTTCATTTCGCGACCTCGACGCCCGGGCTGTCGCTGATCCGTGTGCGCGCCTTTGACGTCGCCACCTTCGTCGCCTTCGGTGCGGCGCATCTCGGCATTGCCGGCAACGACGTCCTGCTCGAGTTCGATTATCCCGAAATCTACGCACCGCTCGATCTCGATATCGGCCACTGCCGCCTGTCGCTGGCCGAGCCGGAGGCAATGGCTGCCGAGGATGATCCGTCCCAATGGTCGCATGTGCGGGTGGCGACGAAATACCCCAATGTGACGCGCGCCCATTTTGCCCGCCGCGGCGTGCAGGCCGAGTGCATCAAGCTCAATGGTGCACTCGAGCTGGCGCCTGCATTGGGGCTGTGCCGCCGCATCGTCGATCTCGTGTCGACCGGTGCGACCCTGCGCGCGAACGGTTTGCGAGAGGTCGAGGTGCTGGCCGAGGTCACGGCGCGGCTGGTCGTCAACCGGGCCGCCTTTAAGACCCGGCCGCACGAGGTCGGACGGTGGATCGATCGCGTCGCGAGCCTCTGCGGAGGGGCCGATGCCGCTTGAACTCGACCTCCGGGTTCCCGATGCCGGGTCAGCATTGTCCGAATTCCTCGTGCGCAGACGGGCGCGTGCGGAGGATGTCCGTGACGCGGTGCGTGCCATTATTGATGCGGTGATCCGCGAAGGCGACCGGGCGCTGTGCGAGCTGACCGCGCGGCTTGACGGCTTTTCTTCCGATCCGGCGGAGCTGATGGTGCCGCCCGCGGCGCTGGCCGGGGCCTGCGCGGACATCGATCCCGAACTCCGCCACGCGCTTGAATTCGCCGCCGAGCGGATTCGCGCCTTTCACGAAGGGCAGCGGCCCCGTGACCGCAGCCATACCGATGCCGCCGGGGTTCGCCTCGGCGAGCGCTGGACCGCCATTGAGGCGGTGGGGCTTTATGTTCCGGGTGGGCAGGCGAGCTATCCCTCAAGCGTTCTCATGAACGCGATTCCCGCCCGCGTGGCGGGGGTCGGGCGGCTGGTGATGGTCGTTCCGGCACCGGGCGGGCGGGTTCCGGCGCCGGTTCTCGCAGCCGCAGCGCTTGCCGGGGTCGATGCCGTCTATCGCATCGGCGGCGCGCAGGCGATCGCCGCGCTTGCCTATGGCACCGCGACGATTCCCACCGTCGACAAGATTGTCGGCCCGGGCAATGCCTATGTGGCGGAGGCCAAGCGGCAGGTCTATGGGCAGGTCGGGATCGACAGCATCGCGGGGCCGTCCGAGATCCTCATCGTCGCCGACGGTCAGAACGATTCGCGCGCGATCGCCGCCGACCTGCTGGCGCAGGCCGAGCATGACCGCGATGCACAGGCGATTCTCGTGACCGACGATGCCGCTTTTGCCCAAGACGTCAAAGCGGCGGTCGCGCGGCAACTGGGGCAACTCGGCCGGTCGGCGATCGCGGCTGCGAGCTGGGACGCGCATGGTGCGGTGATCCTGGTCGAGGACCTCGCGCGCGACGCGCCGCCCCTCGTCGACCGGCTGGCACCCGAACATCTCGAGCTGGCGGTCGCGGAACCCGACGCCCTGCTGGCCCGGATTCGCCATGCCGGGGCGATCTTTCTCGGCCGCCACACGCCGGAAGCCGTTGGCGACTATGTGGCCGGGCCGAGCCATGTCCTGCCCACCGGCGGCGGTGCCCGCTTTTCCGGCGGCCTTTCGGTCCTTGATTTCATGAAGCGGACGACGCTGATCGGCTGCAGCGCGGCGGCACTCGAGGCGATCGGCCCGGCGGCGATACGGCTTGCCGAGGCGGAGGGTCTCGATGGCCACGCGCGCTCGGTCGCCCTGCGGCTGGACGGGGCGCGATGAGCCGCGGTCGACACAAGCCGCCGCAGAGGCTGGTGGCGGTGACGCTTGACGAGGCGAGCATCGTGCGCTGGAGCGCCGATGTCGAGCACGAGCGGCGGGTCGCCATTTTCGACCTCCTCGAAGAGAACAGCTTCGCCCCGACGGCGCCTTTCGCGGGTGGCTATCGTGGCCCCTTCCGGCTTCATCTTCGCATCGAGGACGGGCGGCTCGTCTTCGAGCTCTCTGACGAGAGCGGCGGCTATCTCGATTCCTTTCGCCTCGCCCTGACTCCGTTCCGACGCGTCATCAAGGAGTATTTCCTCGTCTGCGACTCCTATTACCGGGCCATCAAGTCGGCGAGCCCGCAGCAGATCGAGGCCATCGACATGGGCCGGCGTGGCCTTCATGATGAGGCGGCGCGGCTTTTGCGCGAGCGGCTGAAGGCAAAGGTCGAGATCGACGAGAACACCGCCCGGCGGCTGTTCACGCTGATCTGCGTCCTGCACATTCGGGGCTGAATCGCATGACCGGCAGGCCCGCAAACCCGTCCTCGCGCACCATCCCGCCGCCGCGGCGGATTCTGTTTCTCTGTGACAGGAATTCGGTGCGATCGCCGATGGCGCACGCTCTCGCCGCCGCCCGCGCCGGCACTGCCGCCCGCATCGACTCGGTCGGTCTCGAGGCGGGGGCGCTCGACCCCTTCTCCATTGCCGTGATGGCCGAGATCGGAATCGACATTTCGGGGCATGTGCCGCGTGAGTCGGACGCGCTCGGCGAGGCGAGGTTCGACCTCATCATCGCCCTCACGCCGGCGGCGCGGTCGCGGGCGCGGGACATTGCCGCCGTCAGCGGGGCCGAGGTCGCCTTCTGGCCGATTGCCGATCCGACGCTGGGCGAGGGCAGCCGCGAGCAGCGGCTTGCCGCCTATCGCGCCGTACGCGACGATCTCGCGGCACGCATCGCAGCCATCTTGCCGGCGCCGGCGGCGGGCTGATCGCTCAGACCAGCTTGCCCCACAGGGCGCCGAGGAAGGGGAACCAGCCCATCACGACATTGGCGCGGAAGAGCGCAAGGCAGCGTGAAGGGTCGTCGGCGTCGAAGCGACGCACCTGCCAAGCGAAATGGAGGCCCGCGGCGAGGACCCCGAGAAAATATGGCCACGCCAGATGCGCGGCCATGCCCGCGGCAGTGAGAGCGGCGAGGAACACCAGATAGAAGGCGCCGATCCACCGACGGCTTTGTCCGCCGAGGCGGCGCGCCGTCGAGCGGATGCCGGCGATGCTGTCGTCGCGACGGTCCTGGTGGGCATAGATGGTGTCATAGCCGAGCGTCCAGAAGACGGCGCCCACATAGAGCAGCATCGGTGCCGCATCGAGTCCGCCCCTGGCCGCGGCCCAGCCCATGAGGGCACCCCAGTTGAAGGTGAGGCCGAGAACGACCTGCGGCCACCAGGTGACGCGCTTGGCGAAGGGATATAGGGCGACCGGCAGCAGCGAGGCGATGCCGAGCCCGATGGTGAAGGAATTGAATTCGCGCAGCACGATGAGGCCGCCGAGGCTGAGCAGGATCGCAAAGGCGAGCGCCGCCGCGACGCTTACCTCGCCGGCAGGAATGGGCCGGCCGGCCGTGCGCGTCACCGCAGCATCGAGGCGGCGGTCGACGATGTCGTTCCAGGTGCAGCCCGCGCTGCGCATGAGGATGGCGCCGGCGA
>RFKS01000307.1 GCA_003694205.1 Alphaproteobacteria bacterium
ACCCGCGCCCATCCGCTGTCGCATGATGGCGCTGGAAAGTTCGCAGCAAGGATCATCGCCATGCCAAGAATCGGCTTTGTGATCACTCTCCTTTTTCTCGCCGCCGTCGTCCCGACACGAGCCGCGGAGGTGCCGGGGCCCGACGGGCTCCTGCGCTTTGCCGCCTCCGCACCCGTCGCCGAGACCATGGACCGGCTGGCCGAGGTTGCGACGGCGCGCGGCTTCCGGATCTTCGCCCGCATCGACCATGCGGCGGGTGCGGCATCGGTGGGCCGCAGCCTGCGCCCAACCGCACTGCTCATCTTCGGCAATCCCAAGGGCGGCGCGCCGCTCATGGAGGCGGCGCAGACGATGGCCATCGACCTGCCGCTCAAGGCCCTCGTCTATGAGGATGCGGACGGCCGTGTCTGGATCGCCTTCAACGACCCCGCCTATCTCGTCCGGCGGCACCATCTCGCCGAGGGTCCACCCGTGATCGCGCGCATGACGGCGCTAATCGAGGGGCTGGTGGCGGCGACCGTCAAGGTGGAAGGGGCGGACACGCCTTGAGCCTCTGGGGATGGGCGCCGTCGACCGCGCTCGCGGGGGGCGGCTTTCCGCTTGCCGCTCTTTCCTTGACGCGGCGATGGGGGGTCGGGAGACGCCAATACCGGCGCGCGCCATCGCCCTGGCATTTGGCACCCGGTCGCAACCCGGCCTCCCGGATTCGTCAGCTTGCCGTTTACGTAAACGTCAACTACATAGAGCCGCGGTTCCCACCGGGCCAGACAGGGCCAGGCGCATGCCCAATGAGTTGCCAAGGAGGGCGATTCCGCCGATGCCGGCGTCCCGTTACAGCATTGCCGATCTCGCGCGCGAATTCGATGTCACGCCGCGCGCCCTGCGTTTCTACGAGGACCAGGGATTGCTCACGCCCGAGCGCCGCGGTCAGAGCCGGCTCTATTCGGCCGCCGACCGGGCGCGGCTGGCGTGGATCTTGCGCGGCAAGCGAGTCGGCTTCTCGCTCGCCGAGATCGCGGAGATGCTCGACCTCTATGCGCTCGGCGATCATCGTACGACGCAGCGGCGACGCACATTGACGAAGTGCCGCGAGCGCATCGCGGCTCTCGCCCGGCAGCGTGACGACATCGACCAGATGATCGCCGAGCTTGAAGCCTTTACCGAGCTCCTCGCCGAGATCATCGAGAACCCGGCCCGCGAGGCCGCAGCACGCGCCCGCTTCCATGCCGCGGTCGGCGAAAGCGGTGTCGGTCCCGCGCGTCTTGCCGCTAAGCCTCGCAAAAACGACACCAAAGCCCCACATTCCCCCTAGCCTTTGCAAGAAAGGGTGCTTTCCATGCCCAGCTATCGTGCTCCGCTCAAGGATATGGCGTTCGTTCTCAACGACGTCCTCCGGCTCGAGAAATACGCCAATCTTGAGGGCTTCGCCGAGGCGACGCCCGATCTCGTCGCGGCGGTGCTCGAGGAGGGCGCCAAATTCTGCGAGAACGAATTGCAGCCGCTCAACCTGCCCGGCGACATGGAGGGCTGCACGCGCCACCCCGACGGCTCGGTGACGACGCCCAAGGGCTTCAAGGAGGCCTATCGCAAGTTCGTCGAGGGCGGCTGGCCCGGGCTCACCATGCCGACCGAATATGGCGGGCAGGGGCTGCCGCATGTGGTCGGCTTCGCCTTCGAGGAGATGATGATCTCGGCCAATCTCTCCTTCGCCATGTATCCGGGGCTGACCGCCGGCGCCGTCGCCGCGCTCCATGCCACCGCATCCGACGAGATCAAGAACACCTATCTGCCGAAGATGGTCGAGGGCGTGTGGTCGGGGACGATGAACCTGACCGAGCCCCATTGCGGCACCGACCTCGGTCTCATTCGCACGAAGGCGGTGCCTGATGACGACGGCAGCTACGCCATCACCGGCACCAAGATCTTCATCTCCGCCGGCGAGCACGACCTCACCGAGAACATTATCCATCTCGTGCTCGCCAAGCTCCCCGATGCGCCGGAGGGAACGAAGGGCATCTCGCTCTTCGTCGTGCCCAAGTTTCTCGTCAATCCCGATGGCAGCCTCGGGGAGCGCAACGCTGTCACTTGCGGTGCCATCGAGGAAAAGATGGGCATTCACGCGAACTCCACCTGCGTTCTCAATTATGATGGCGCCAAGGGCTGGATCGTCGGCGAGCCCAATGACGGGCTCAAGAACATGTTCATCATGATGAACGCCGCCCGTCTCGGCGTCGGCATGCAGGGGCTCGCGCTTTCCGAGGTCGCCTACCAGAATGCCGCGGCCTATGCGCGGGAGCGGCTGCAGGGGCGCGCTCTCTCGGGGCCGAAGAACCCCGACGCCAAGGCCGATCCGATCATCGTCCACCCCGATGTGCGGCGCATGCTGATGGATGCCCGCGCCTTCAACGAGGCCGCCCGTGCGCTGGCCTATTGGGGCGGGCTCATGGTCGATCTCACCTACAAGGCGGAAAGCGAGGAGGAGCGCGGTACCGCCGACGATATCGTCTCGCTGCTGACGCCGGTCATCAAGGGGGTCTTCACCGACCTCGGCTATCTCAACGCCACCCAGTCGCAGCAGGTCTGGGGCGGGCACGGCTATATCCGCGAATCCGGCATGGAGCAGTTCGTGCGCGATGCCCGCATCACCATGATCTACGAGGGAACGAACGGCATTCAGGCGCTCGACCTCGTCGGCCGCAAGCTCGGCCAGAACAACGGTCGCGCCCTGCAGGCCTTCTTCAGGATCGTCGGTGATTTCATCAAGGAGCACGGCGACGGCGAGATGGCCGCCTTCTCGGAGCCTCTGGCGGCGGCACTCAAGGACCTGCAGGCGGCGACCATGTGGCTCATGGAGCACGGGCGCAAGAATCCCGAGGATGCCGGCGCCGCCGCGGTCGACTACATGCACCTCATGGGCCTCGTCGCGCTCGGCCATATGTGGGGACAGATGGCGAAGGCGGCGCTGGACCGGCTCGCCGACGGCAGCGGCGACCGGGCCTTCTACGAGAACAAGCTCAAGACCGGCCGCTATTTCATGCGCCGCATCCTGCCCGAAACCGCAACCCGCCTCGCCAAGCTCAGGACCGGGGCCGAGCCGCTGATGGCGCTCGACGCCGACGCCTTCTAGGAGCGGCGTCCCGGAAGGGAACGCCGAGTGCAAAAGGAAAGGAACGATCGATGGCCGATGCCTTCATCTATGATGCCGTCCGCACGCCGCGCGGCAAGGGGCGCGCCGATGGCAGCCTGCACGAGATCACCCCGATTCAGCTCGCCACCCAGGTGCTCGAGGCGGTCCGCGATCGCAACGAGCTCGACACCTCCGCCGTCGACGACGTGATCTTCGGCTGCGTCACCCCGGTCGGCGAGGAGGGCGCCTGCATCCCGCGTGTCGCCGCGATCAATGCCGGCTTCGCCGAGACCGTCGCCGGCGTGCAGATCAACC
Source organism: Alphaproteobacteria bacterium (assembly GCA_003694205.1). Lineage (GTDB taxonomy): Bacteria > Pseudomonadota > Alphaproteobacteria > Sphingomonadales > Rhodothalassiaceae > J134. The sequence goes on from RFKS01000307.1 coordinate 3,443, forward strand.
GCTTCTGCGCCTCCGGGCTCGAGGCTTGCAACATGGCCGCGGGGCAGGTCATGGCGGGGCAGGCCGATCTCATGATCGGCGGCGGCGTCGAGCATATGAGCCGGGTGCCGATGGGCTCGGACGGCGGCGCCTGGGCCACCGACCCGGCGGTGGCGATCCCCACCTATTTCGTACCACAGGGCATCTCGGCGGACCTGATCGCCACCAAATACGGTTATTCGCGTGACGATCTTGACGCCTATGCGGTGGAATCGCAAAAGCGCGCCAAACGCGCCTGGGACGAGGGGCGTTTCCAGCGTTCGATCGTGCCGGTAAAGGACGTCATCGGCGAGATCGTGCTCGATCACGACGAGCATATGCGGCCCGAGACCGACATGCAGTCGCTCGGTGCGCTCAAACCCTCCTTCGCCGAGATCGGCACCAATTTCGGTTTCGATTCGGTCGCAATCCAGAAATATCCCGAAGTGGAGCGCATCAACCATGTGCACCATGCGGGCAATTCCTCGGGCATCGTCGACGGGGCGTCGGCGGTTCTCATCGGCAATGCGGAGATGGGCAAGCGTCTCGGCCTCACGCCGCGGGCGCGCGTCCGCGCCTATGCCTCGATCGGCTCGGAGCCGACGATCATGCTGACCGGCCCCTCCTTCGCCGCCGAGAAGGCATTGAGGCGCGCCGGCATGGCGGTCGGCGACATCGATCTCTGGGAGCTCAACGAGGCCTTCGCCGCCGTCGTCCTGCGCTTCATGGACGTGCTCGGGGTCGATCACGCGAAGATCAATGTGAATGGCGGTGCCATCGCCATGGGCCATCCGCTGGGTGCCACCGGGGCCATGATCCTCGGCACCGTGCTCGACGAGCTTGAACGTACAGGCCAGGGCACGGCGCTTGTCAGCCTGTGCATCGGCGCCGGCATGGGAACGGCGACCATCATCGAGCGTGTGTGAAATTGCCTGCGGAGGAGCCGTTCGTCCTGAGCGCGTCGAAGGATGAATGGCCCGAGAGAGGAAAGAGACAATCCATGACCAAGACCATCCAGTTCCGCGTCGAAGACGGTGTTGCCATCCTCAGCATCGACGTTCCCGGCCAGTCGATGAACATCATCACGCCCGAGGTAATGGACGAGCTCGAGGCGCTCGTCGATCGCGTGCTCGAGGACGAAGCCATCGAGGGCGCCGTCATTACCTCGGCTAGGGACAGCTTCATGGCCGGCGCCGATCTCAAGATGCTGAGCCAGCTCTCGGCGATGGCGAAGAGCCACCGGCCCGGCGAGATCTTCCAGCAGGCGGTGCGTCTCAACCGGCTCTTCCGCAAGCTCGAGACCGGCGGCAAGCCGGTGAAGGAATTGCAGAAGACGAAGACCAAGCCCTTCGTCGCCGCGGTCCGCGGGCAAGCGCTCGGCGGCGGTTTCGAGCTGCCGCTGGCGTGCCATTTCCGCGTCGCCGCCGATGACGGCTCGGTGAAATTCGGAACCCCGGAGGTGATGGTTGGCCTCTTGCCCGGTGCCGGCGGTACGCAGCGCCTGCCGCGCATCGTGGGCATCCAGGCGGCGTTGCAATATCTGACGACAGGCAAGACCCTGAGCGCACAGGAAGCAAAAAGCTTCGGCATCGTCACCGAGCTGGCGCCGCCGGACGAGATCGTCGAGCGGGCAAAGGCGCTGGTCAAGGCGAACAAGCGGGCGATCCAGCCCTGGGACGTCAAGGGCTTCAAATATCCCGGCGGTGGCGGCGCCATGCACCCCAATGCGGTACGCACCTTCATGGCGGCGAACGCGATGGCGCGCGAGAAGACCTACGGGCTCTATCCCGCGGTGCAGTACATCCTCTCCTGTGTCTATGAAGGCTCGATCGTGCCCTTCGACCGGGCGCTCGAGATCGAGAGCAAGTACTTCACGCGGCTCCTCGTCGAGGGACAGGCGGCGAACATGATCCGCACGCTGTTCGTCAACAAGCAGGCGGCCGAGAAGGGTGCACGCCGGCCTAAGGGCATCGAGCCGATGCCGACCAAACGCCTCGGCATGCTGGGTGCGGGGCTGATGGGGGCGGGCATCGCCCATGTCGCGGCCGCGGCCGGCATCGAAGTGGTGCTGATCGACCGCGACCAGGCCTCCGCCGAGCGCGGCAAGGCGCATTCCGAGAAGCTGGTCGAAAAAGCAGTCAAGCGGCGCAAGATGACCAAGGAGGAGGGCGAGACCCTGCTGGCGCGCATCAAGCCGAGCGCCGACTATGCAGACCTCGCCGGCTGCGATCTCATCATCGAGGCGGTGTTCGAGGACCGGGCGCTGAAGGCCGAGGTGACGAAACGCGCGCTCGCCGTCACCGGCGAGGACATCATCTTCGGCTCGAACACCTCGACGCTCCCCATTACCGAACTCGCGGCAGCCGACCCCAAGCCCGAGAACTTCATCGGCATCCACTTCTTCTCACCGGTCGAGAAAATGCCGCTCGTCGAGATCATCGTCGGCAAGAAGACCGGCGACCGGGCCATCGCGAAGGCGCTTGATTTCGCGCGGCAGATCCGGAAGACGCCGATCGTCGTCAATGACAGCCGCGGCTTCTATACCTCGCGTTCCTTCGGGACCTATGTCATGGAAGGCTATGCGATGGTGGCGGAAGGCATCAATCCGGCGCTGATCGAGAATGCCGGGCGCATGATCGGCATGCCGGTGGGCCCGCTCGCGGTCGGCGACGAGGTGGCGATCGATCTCTCCTACAAGATCCTGAAACAGACGAAGAAGGACCTCGGCGACGCCTATGAGCCGTCACCGGCGGACAAGGTGGTTGAGCTCTTCGTCGAGAAGCTCGAACGTTTCGGGCGCAAGAACGGCAAGGGCATGTATGTCTATCCCGAAGACGGCTCGAAGAAGTATCTATGGCCCGGGATCGCCGAGCACTTCCCGCCCGCCGCCGAGCAGCCGGATGTCGAAGAGGTGAAGAAGCGCCTGCTCTATCGCCAGATCGTCGAGTGCGTGCGCTGTTATGCGGAAGGCGTTCTCGTGACCGTCGAGGACGGCGATGTGGGGGCGATTTTCGGCTGGGGTTTCGCGCCCTGGACCGGCGGCCCCTTCAGCCATGTCGACTTTATCGGCGCCAAGACATTCATTGCCGAAGCCGACCGGCTCGCGGAGATCTATGGCGAACGCTTCCGCGTGCCCGATCAGCTGCGCGAGATGGCACAGCGCGGCGAGACCTATTACAAGACGCCGGAAACGCAGGCGAGTGCCGCCTGAGTTCGGGTTCTCGAGGTTTCACGGCGGCGTTGCCATGACGCCGCCGCCCACCCTCCCTCCACCCGGCCGCTGTCCAGCATGGTACCAGAGCTCGCCGTGTATGCCCGCCATGCGGGATTTCATGGGCGACGCACACACAACGCGTAATTGCAATTTCCTTTCCCGCGCCGCTATAGTCGGTGGCACCGGCGGCCGGAGGAGGGGCGGCAATGGCGGATATCGGGGGCAAGGCGCGGATCCTCTGCGTGCTCGGCACGCGCCCGGAGGCGCTCAAGCTGGCACCGGTCATAACGGCGCTGCGTGGAACAGCCGGACTGCGTGCGATTGTCTGCTTGACCGGGCAGCATCGCGAGCTCGTCGACGACATCCTTCCCCTGTTCGGGATCACGCCGGATTTCGATCTCGACCTCATGATGCCGCGGCAATCCCTGGTTGACCTCACGGCGCGCCTGTTGCGGGGGCTCGATGCTGTGATCGGGCGCGTCGACCCGCAACTTGTTCTCGTTCAGGGGGACACGACGACAGCGATGGCGGCAGGCCTCGCCGCGCTGTACCGGCAAAAACGCCTGGCCCATATCGAGGCGGGACTGAGGACCGGGGACCTCGCCTGCCCCTGGCCGGAGGAGGCCAATCGCCGCATTATCAGAGCGCTCGCTGCAATCCATTTCGCCCCTACGGAGACGGCGCGGCGCAATCTTCTCGTCGAAGGTGTCGCGTCCGCATCGATTCATGTCACGGGCAACACGATCGTCGATGCCCTGAATGCCATCCGGGCGCGTCCAGGGGGCGATGCGCGGGCCGGAACCGCGCGCCAGCTGCCGAAGATCGCCCGATCCTCACGCCGTCGCCTGCTGCTTGTCACCAGCCACCGCAGGGAGAGCTTCGGCAGCGGGCTCGCGCAGCTGTGCGAGGCGCTCGCCGAGCTGGCGCGACGCCGCGATGTCGCGATCCTGTTTCCCGTGCACCCCAATCCGCATGTTCGTGCGGTCGTGCACCGGCATCTCGCCGGACGCTCCCGCATTCAACTGGTCGACCCGCTGACCTATCCCGCCTTCGTCGCGTGCATGAGCCGCGCCGACATTCTTCTCACCGACTCGGGCGGTGTGCAGGAGGAAGCCGCGGTGCTCGGCAAGCCGGTCCTCGTCCTGCGCCGGAAGAGCGAACGGGTCGAAGGGATCCGGAACGGGGGCGCCATGCTGGTCGGCACGGATGCGGGGCGGATCGTTGCCGCGGCCGCGCGCCTTCTTGACGACGAGGCCGCCTATGGCCGCATGAGCCGTGCCGAAAGCTGCTATGGCGACGGCGGCGCAAGCGACCGCATCGTGGCCATTCTCGCCCGCGCCCTCATGCGGGCCGTGGCCTGACAGCCAAGCCCGCCCGACCCGCCTTGCGGGATTGCGCGGCGGGCGACGGCCGGGGCATTCTGTCCTGCGTGGCGGCGGTCAGGAGAGAGATACCCGATGCAAGAGAGGCCGTTGCGCGTGGGCTGGGTGGGCCTTGGCAAGATGGGCCGGCCGATGGCCGCGCGCCTTGTGTCCGCCGGCCATGAGGTGACGGCCCACCGCCGTCGCCCGGAGACGCCGGCACTCGAAGGCGCTGCGGCGATGGAGGAGGAGCTCGCGCGACTTGCCGCGGCGAGCGGCATCCTGATCTCGATGATCAGCGACGATGCGGCGCTCGAGGCGGTCGCTGACGCGGTGATTCCCGCCATGACCCGCGGCGCCCTCTATATCGACATGAGCACGGTCTCGCCAGCCGCTTCGGCGCGGGTCGCCGGGAAGGCGGAGGCCAAAGGCGTGGACTATCTGCGGGCACCGGTCGTCGGCAGCACCGACGTCGCGGCAAGCGGCGAACTCCTGATTCTTGCATCCGGTCCAGAGGAGGCACTGCGCAGGGCTGAGCCCCTTTTCGCGCATCTCGGGCGCAGGACGGTGTATCTCGGGCCAGGCGAGGAGGCGCGTCACATGAAGCTGGCATTGAGCCTCATGGTCG
>RFKS01000308.1 GCA_003694205.1 Alphaproteobacteria bacterium
CCGTCACCGCATAGCCGAGCTGACGCGCCATCGGTGCGAGCGCCTGCGCGATGTGAACGGCTCCGACAAGCACGAGCCGGAGCGGCGGGTTGAAGACATTGAGAAAGATGCGGCCGACTTTCGTCTCGACGAGCCGAGACCGGTCGCGTCGCAAGGCCTCGCCTGCTGCTTCGAGGAGATCGATGCCGGCGAAGTCCGCGCTGCCGGCCTCGGGGTGAAGGAGCGCCATCTCGCCATCGTCGATCCGGCTTGCGAGAACGACGGGCCGGCCCGCGCGCCGCGCCTCGGCGAGCCGTTCGAGAAGGGCAAGCCGCGCGGCGCTCCCGAGCGGAATGATGCTGAGCAGGAGCCGCCCGCCGCAGGCGAGGCCGACCTCCCAGGCCATGGCATCGCTGACACCGTATTCCAGCGTCCTCGGCTGGCCGCTGCGGATCACCTCCTGCGCCGAGGCGACGACCTCACCCTCGATGCAGCCCCCCGACACCGAGCCCTCGAACGCCCCATCCGCGCGCACCGCAAGCTGCGCGCCCTGAAGGCGCGGCGCCGATCCGAAGGTGCGGATAACGGTGGCGATTGCCACGCCCTCACCGTCACGGCCCCAGGCCAGTGCGGCATCGAGGGGATCGTGAAGGTCGGGCTCAGCCATGCCGTTACATTGTCCTCAAGTGACGAAGAGGTAAAGCAGAAGGAGAACCAGCAGAATGAGGACGACCGCCCAGACGGCCGGCGGCAGTCCGGGGCGTGGTGCCGCCTCCACTGGCTCCTCCTCCGCCGCCGGCGCCGCTTCTCCGGCTGTCGTTTCGGCCGCCGCCGGCGCGCGCTCGGCCACCAGGCGGGAAAATGTGGCAAAAAAGTCTTCGGCATATTTCCGCGCCGAACTCTCGATCAGGCGGGCGCCGAGCTGCGCCAGCTTGCCGCCGACATTGGCCTCTACCGAATAGACGAGCTGAGTCGCCCCATCCTCCGCATCATGAAGGGAAACGTCGGCGCGACCGCGGGCAAAGCCGGCGGCGCCCTTGCCCTGACCGATGAGCGTGTAGCTGTGCGGTGGGCTGACATTCTCAAGTCGCACCTCGCCCTTGAAGGTCGCCTTGACAGGCCCGACCTTGGCCGTCACCGCCGCCGCCAGCTCATCGTCCGCAATGCGCTCGAGGGCCTCGCATCCCGGGATGCACTGGATGAGCAGCGTCTCGTCATTGAGCGCCGCCCAGACAGTTTCCCTGGGGGCCGGAATAAGCGTTTCCCCGGCAAGCTTCATCGATCGGTCTCCCCGTATTTCCGGCTGTACTTGATTTGGCGTCGACCGGGCTCTACAAGCCCGAAGACCGTCTCCACCTTCGGACAGACCGTCCGATTGTTCAAGAACGAGCGAGCAGACCACGCCATGTCCTCACGTGTCGACGCGTTTCGCGCCAATTTTCTCGGTCACGCCCCCGGCTGGTACAAGGCGACGATCATCGCCTTTCTCGTCCTCAATCCGCTCATCCTGTGGGCGGCGGGGCCCTATGTCGCGGGCTGGGTGCTAATCGGCGAGTTCATCTTCACGCTTGCCATGGCGCTCAAATGCTATCCGCTACAGCCCGGCGGCCTGCTCGCGCTCGAGGCCGTCTTCCTCGCCATGACGACGCCGGAGACGGTCTATCACGAGGTGGAACTCGGGCTCGAGGTCGTGCTGCTGCTGATCTTCATGGTCGCGGGCATTCACTTCCTGCGCGACATGCTGCTCTACATCTTCACCAAGATCCTCGTGAAGGTGCGCTCGAAGCTTCTCCTGTCGCTCCTGTTCTCGCTGACCGGCGCGGTTCTCTCGGCCTTTCTCGATGCCCTCACCGTGACGGCCGTGGTGATCGCCATCGCCGAGGGGTTCTACAGCATCTACCACAAGGTGGCCTCAGGAAAGGATCTGCAAAGCGATCACGACTACAAGAGCGACGACGGCGTCGAGGGCCGGAACCGCGCCGATCTCGATCAATTTCGCGCCTTTCTGCGCTCGCTCATGATGCACGCCGCGGTGGGCACCGCGCTGGGCGGCGTGACGACGATTGTCGGCGAGCCGCAGAACATCATCATCGGCGCCCGCGCCGGCTGGGATTTCATCGAGTTCTTCTTCCGCATGGCGCCGGTGACCCTGCCGGTTCTCGTCACCGGGCTCCTGACCGTCATCTTCGTCGAGATCACCGGCATGTTCGGCTATGGCGCGAAGATCCCGGCGCGGGTGATGACCATCCTCGAGGACTATGAGCGTCATGAGGAGGAAAAGCGGAGCGAGCGCGACAAGATGGCGATCATTGCGCAGGCGGTGGTCGCCGCCTGGCTCGTTTTCGGCCTCATGTTCCATCTCGCCGCCGTCGGTCTCGTCGGCCTGTCGGTGATCGTGCTCTCCACCGCCTTTACCGGTGTCATTGACGAACATCAGATCGGCAAGGCCTTCACCGAGGCGCTGCCCTTTACCGCGCTGCTTGTCGTCTTCTTCGCCATCGTCGCGGTGATCAACGATCAGGGCCTGTTCGATCCGGTGACCAATTTCGTGCTCAGCCTTGAGGGGCAGGGGCAGATCGCCGCGCTTTATGCGGCCAACGGTTTCCTGTCGGCGATCAGCGACAATGTCTTCGTTGCCTCGGTCTATATCTCGGAGGCGATCAAGGCGGTCGACAACGGTGTCATCACGCGCGATGTCTTCGACCTCATGGCGGTGGCCATCAACACCGGCACCAACATTCCCTCGGTGGCGACCCCGAACGGCCAGGCGGCATTTCTCTTCCTCCTGACCTCGGCGCTCGCACCGCTGATCCGGCTCTCCTACATGCGCATGGTGATCATGGCGCTCCCCTACACCATCACGATGTCGATCGTCGGCTTCGTCGCTGTCTATTTCTGGCTCGCGCCGATGACCGACCGGCTCTATGAGCAGGGGCTGATCAACCATCATGTCGAATTGCCTGTCGGCTTCGAGGAGGAAGGTCACCACTGACGGGAGTGCCGCTCCCGGCCTTGCGGTGCGAGAAATCGCCAAGCGATGCCAAGGTCTTGGCGTGCTCCTTGCGGCGCGGACAAAATTTTGCTCCGATCGCGAGTCGTGCTACTGTACGCGCCTTCGTTTGGGAGCGAGGCCATGGAGACACTTGGGGAGCGGCGCTCGCCCGAGACTGCGGGGGAGGATGCGGTCGAGGTCGAGGGCGTCGTCAAATGGTTCGATGCCGTCAAGGGATACGGGTTCATCGTCCCGGATGACGGTGGGGGAGACATCCTTCTTCATTTTTCCGTTCTGCGCGACGCCGGCCGGCGCTCGGTGCCGGAGGGGACGACGGTGGCCTGCGAGGCGGTGACCCGTGCCAAGGGACGGCAGGCAGTGCGGGTCCTGCGCCTCGACCTGTCGACGGCAACGGTTCCCGATCCGGACGCCAGTGGTCCTCGCCGGGGCGGCAATGGTGCCGTGCACGGCAAGGTCGCGGCGGCGGCCGGCGGCGAGGTGGTCGATTGCACGGTGAAATGGTTCAATCGCGTCAAGGGCTATGGTTTCGTCTCGCGCGGCGAAGGCACCGAGGACGTCTTCATTCATATGGAAACGCTGCGCCGTGCCGGCGTGGCAGAGCTGCAGCCGGGGCAAAGCGTGCGTGTTCGCATCGGCGAGGGTGCGCGCGGCCTCCTCGTCACCGAGCTCGTGCCCGCGGATGCGCCCGACGGAGACGGATCCTGAACGTGGCCTGCGCGCGTTTCGGACAGGCGGGACGCGATGCCGTCGGCCGCCTCGGCGGTCTTCTGCTGGCCGTGCTGTGTCTCGTCGCGGCCACGACCAATGCCGGTGCCGAGCCGACGGCGGCGCAATCGCTGCGCAGCGAACCGCTGGCGATCGAAACCGCGAACGGCACGATCCATGAATTCACAGTGGAGATCGCCGCCACGCCGGAAGAACAGGAGACCGGGCTCATGTTCCGCAAGGAGATGGCGCCCGATCACGGCATGCTCTTCGAGTTCGCCATGCCGCGCAAGGCGCGCTTCTGGATGAAGAACACCTATCTGCCGCTCGATCTCCTCTTCATCCGTAGCAACGGCCGGATCGCCAATATCGCGCATGGCGAGCCGCTCAAGCTCGACGGCATTACCTCGCGCGGCCGCGTCGCGGCGGTGCTCGAGCTTAATGCCGGGACCGCCGAACGGCTCGGCATTGCGCCCGGCGATCTCGTGCGTCATCCCTTCTTCAACACCGCCGGCGACGGATCCTGAAGCGCGTCAGGCGGCGCCCTTTTCCGCTGTCAGGTGGCGCAGAAGGTCGGTCGGAATGGGGAAGACGATGGTCGAGGAACGCTCGCCGGCGATGTCCTGGAGCGCCGCGAAATAGCGCAACTGCATCGCGTTCGGCTCGGCGGCGAGCATCCGGCCCGCCTCGACCAGCTTCTGCGCCGCCTGCTGTTCGCCTTCGGCATTGATGATCTTGGCCCGGCGCAAGCGCTCGGCCTCCGCCTGCTTGGCGATGGCGCGGATCATGCTCTCGTCGATATCGACATGCTTGATCTCTACCGTCGACACCTTGATGCCCCAGATGTCGGTCTGCTTGTCGAGGATTTCCTGGATGTCCGCATTGAGCTTGTCGCGCTCGGACAGCATCTGGTCGAGATCGTGCTTGCCCAGAACCCAGCGCAGCGTCGTCTGCGCAAGCTGGCTCGTTGCCATCCGGTAATCCTCGACATTGAGCACCGCGCGCTCGGGATCGAGCACGCGCGAATAGATGACCGCATTCACCTTCACCGAGACATTGTCGCGCGAGATCACGTCCTGCGTCGGCACGTCCTCAACAAAGGTGCGCAGGTCCACCTTGACCATTTTCTGGATGATCGGGATGACGATGATGAGCCCCGGCCCCTTGACGCCGGTGAAGCGGCCGAGCGTGAACATGACGCCGCGTTCGTATTCCCTGAGGATGCGCAGCGCCGAGGCGATGAGCGCCACCAGAACGCCGGCGAAGGTCAGATAGACACTGAGCATGGATGGTCCTCCCTTGTTTTGCCGTCGAGCGGGGCAACCGTCAGCACGAGCCCCTCATGGCCGATCACACGGACCGGCGTGCCGATCGCGAGCGCAGTTGCCGGTCCGCGGGCGTTCCAGCGCTCGCCCATGATCCAGACATGTCCCTCGCCCTGCTGCCAGTCGATGATCTCGCCGGTCGCGCCGGTGAGCCGTTCGGGGCCCGCCTGCACCGGTCGCCGGTGGGCCCGCCAGACATAGCCGACGAGGAGCACGAGAATGGCGCCGCTCGCCGCCGCCATGACGCCGATTACCGTCCAGTCGA
>RFKS01000309.1 GCA_003694205.1 Alphaproteobacteria bacterium
CGTTCGAGCGCCGCATGATTGGCCTCCCAGTCGCTGGCGGCGAGCTTGAAGCGCGGATCGGGACGGACCGTCACGTCGGCCTCGGCGGTCGCGTCACCAAAGCGGACGACGGCGTGATAGCGGCCCGGCACGACGGGAAGTCCGCCGCCCGTGCGGCGGAAGATGGAGCCCTCGCCGGCATCGGGAAAGCGCGGCAAGGGATCGCTCTCGAGATCCCAGACAATGCGATTGACGCCCTGCTTCACCGGCGCCTTGATGGTCCGCACCGTCTTGCCGGCCGCATCGCTGATCTCGATCGTCACCTTGGGCCCCTTGGGCTCCTTCTTTCCGTTCTTCTTTGCCGTCTCGTCGGGCGTCTCCTCTTCTTCGGCGGTCTTTCCGTGCGCCGCAGCCCGGGGCCCCCATTCGGCGGCACGTTTCGCACGCTCCGCGGCCCGCTTCTTCTCAAGCCGCGCGCGCTCCTTGTCGGCATCGGGATGCGGCAGGTCGCCGCCGGCGAAATAGAGCGTGAAGATCGCCCCATAAGGCTCGTTCTTGCCACGGAATTCCTCCGCCCCCGGAAAGCGGCTGGCCCCCGTCTGCGCGACCCGGTAGCGCTCCCCGTCGGTGACGCCCAAGAGCGCCATACGCGTAGCCGGATCGAGCGATTTGAGGCGCCGCAGGGGCGAGATGTCGTCGATGATCCAGGCCGCGCGGCCATGCGTGGCGATAACGAGATCGTTCTCCTCGGGCTGGATCGCAAGATCCTTGACCGCGACGGTGGGAAAACCGGCGGTCCATTTGAGCCAGCTCCTGCCGCGGTCGAGTGAGACATGAAGCCCGAACTCGGTACCGAGGAAGAGAATGTCGGGGTCGCCCGGGTCCTCAGCGAAGGAGAGCGCGTAGCCGTCGACGTCCTTCGTCGCGAGCCGGCGCCAGCGCTTGCCGTAATCCTCGACGCGATAGACATAGGGCGTCCAGTCCGAGCGGCGGTGATTGTCGAAGGTGACATAGGCAACCGAGGGATCGTGCGCCGAGACCGTGATGCTGCTCACCCAACTGTTTGCCGGCACGCCGCGGGCGCGTTTCTCGAGGCTGGTCCAGGTCTTCCCGCCGTCACGTGTGAGCTGCACGCGGCCGTCGTCGGTGCCAGCCCAGAGCACGCCCTTCTCGTGCGGGCTCGGTGTCAGGACGACGATCGTGGTGTAGTTTTCGGCGCCGGTGACATCCGGCGTCAGCCCGCCCGACTGCGCCTGCCGCTGCCAGGCCGGATTGTTGGTCGTGAGATCTGGGCTGATGATGCTCCAGCTCTCGCCGCGGTCGGTCGACTTGTGGACGAACTGGCTGCCAAAATAGATCGTTGCCGGATCGAAGGGATCCTGCGCGAAGGCGGCATTCCAGTTGAAGCGCAGCTCGGTGCCGTCGGCGGGCGGAGGTGGCCGCACTGCCTTGCGCTCGCCGGTGCGCACATCCCAGCGGATGATGTTGCCCTCCTGGCTCATGGCGTAACCGGAGAGCGGATCGGCGGGATCCGCGGCGACGTCGAAGCCGTCGCCGAAGCCCACCTCCTGCCAGTGATGATTGCGGATGCCGCCGTTCTCCCTGAGCTCGGCGGGCCCGCGCCAGGACCCGTTGTCCTGCATGCCGCCCATCACGTGATAGGGATCCATGTGATCGACGCGCACATGATAGAACTGCGCCAGCGGCAGATTGGCGACGAAATCCCAGGTCTTGCCGCGGTCGCGCGTGATCGCGATGCCGCCGTCATTGCCGTCGACGATATGCCGTCCGTCATGAGGATCGATCCACAGCGCGTGATGATCGACATGCACCTGGCGCGGGGAAATCCAGGGCCGGAAGCTCTTGCCACCGTCCTCGGAAACCTGGGCTACGGTCTGCAGCGCATAGACGCGATTGGCGTTCTCCGGATCGACCATGACATCGGCATAATAGAAGGCGCGCGGTACCACATTGGGACCCGAAAGAACGGCCTTCCAGGTCTCGCCGCCGTCCTCCGAACGCAGGACTGCACTCTTTTCGGCTTCGACCATGGCATAGACGATCTCGGGGTCGCTCGGGGCGAAGGCGACACCGATGCGCCCGAGATCGCCCTCTGGCAGCCCGTCCTCGGGCGTCAGTTTCTTCCAGTGCTCGCCGCCGTCATAGGTGACATAGAGTCCCGAGCCCGGGCCGCCGGAGCGGAAGAAATAGGGCCAGCGCCGGTACTGCCACATGCTGGCGATGAGGTGATCCGGATTGGACGGATCCATGGCGATGTCGGAGGCGCCGGTGCGCTCATCGACATAGAGGATCCGCTTCCAGGTCTTGCCCCCATCGGTCGTCTTGTAGACGCCGCGCTCGGAATTTTCGCCCCAGGCGCGCCCGAGCGCAGTGACATAGACGATGTCGGGATCGCTCGGATGGGTAACGATGCGCTTGATGCGCTCGGTCTTCGCAAGCCCCATGAAGGTCCAGGTCTTGCCACCGTCGAGCGATTTGTAGACGCCGCGGCCGACCGAGGTCGAATTGCGCGGATTGCCCTCGCCGGTGCCGACCCAGACGATGTCCGGGTTCGGGGCGAAGGTGTCGATGGCACCGATCGAGGCCACCGGCTGATCGTCGAAGACGGGTGTCCAGCTCAGCCCACCGTTCTCCGATTTCCACACACCGCCGCTGGCCGCTCCGACATAGAGAATATTGGGGTCGTGATCGACGCCCTCGATGGCGGCGATGCGTCCCGACATGCCGGCGGGGCCGATGAGCCGCGGCTTCATACCGTCGAGAAGTGCGGGATCGATTCCATTGGCAGCCAGAACCGGTGACGCAAGGGCGAGGAGTGCGAGGACGGGGGCGAAACGGCGTGCGAGCATGGGATGCCTCCCTTCATGTCGTTCTTGGGGGACATCTTTTCCCCTGGCCGCCATTTTGGCAAGCCGGGGCGGTTGCCGTGCGATGTCCGGACCGCATCGGACCTGATACGCTGCCCACGCCCCGGGCCCTGCTCCGGCCAGGGCCCGCGCGCCCTTTGGTCGCATGCCGCCGCCCCTCGACCTCTGCCGGCGGTTGCCTTATATCCCATGCCGCGTGATAGCCTTCACGGACGGTGAACAAGGAACCTCGAACGGTGACGCAGGGCGACTCAGAAAGTGCGGCGGAAACGGATTGGCGCGCCCGCGCGAAGGACTTCCCGATCAACGAGGCGCGACGCATCGTGATGCGCCTCAGCGGACCAAGGCCGGCGATCTACTGGCCCGATTTCCTCGCCTCGGCGTTCATCGGCTGGGGCGCCTTCGCCTATGCAGTGGTTCACGCCTATGACTGGCCGCGCTATGTGCCGGCTGTCATCATTGCCGGCTTCGCGCTCTATCGCGCCGTCCTCTTCATTCACGAGCTGGCGCACATCAAGCAGTCGCAGTTCCGCGCCTTCCGCTGGGTGTGGAATCTCCTCGCGGGCATTCCCATGCTCGCGCCCTCCTTCACCTATACGCGGGTGCACAGCGACCATCACCGGCCGCGCATCTATGGCACCGCGGCGGACGGGGAGTATCGCCCCTTCGGCGCCGGATCGGTGTGGAACATCGTCTTCTATCCCCTCGAGTCATTCTTTCTCCCGGCGCTCTTCGTCCTGCGCTTCGTCCTCCTGACGCCTCTGTGCTGGATCTCGCCGGCGATCCGGCGCCTCGTCTGGGAACGCTTTTCCTCGCTCACCATCGATCTCGCCTACCGCCGGCCGCCGCCGGGCAAGGGGGATGACCCGCACTGGAAGATCGAGGAAGCCTTGGCCTTCCTCTTCGGTGCCGGAGTCATCGCGGCGATGGCCGCTGGCGCGCTGCCCTGGTCGGTGGGCGTCACCTGGTACCTCGTCGCGGTCCTCATCTTCTTTGTCAATTCGCTGCGCACGCTCGGCGCCCATGCCTATCGCAATCCCGAGGACGGGGCGCCGATGGGTCGCGCCGAGGAGTTTCTCGATTCGGTCGACGTGCCGACGCGCCTCGGTGCGCTCTGGGCGCCGGTGGGCCTGCGCTTTCATGCCACCCACCATCTTTTCCCTTCACTCCCCTATCACGAACTGCCGAAGGCGCATCGGCTGCTCAAGGCGGAGCTCTCGGACAACAGCCTCTATCTCGCCGCCAGTCGCAAGAGCCTGCCCGACGCCCTCCGTCGGCTCTGGCGCGACGCCCGCGCGGCGCGAAAGGCCGGCGGTCCCATTGAATGAAACGTGCGAATGATGTACAGGTCTCAGTATCCATCGACCTTCTCAAGGCATAAGGTCGATTCATTATTGACTGGGGTGTGATTTTCGCAATACCAATGATATGCAGAGAAGAATATCTTCACTTATACGTGAAATATAACAAAATGTCCATTGTTCTCGCATTTTATGATCATTACATTTTTTCTACAAGATGAAACATTTCATTATTTTTCCGACATTCACTAGACTTGACTGAATATTCATATTGATATTCTTTTCCGTATTTCATCATATGTGTTTTGTAATTTTTTCTCGTACCAAACAAAATTTCTTTGTAATCGCCGGTATTTCTTGCGATACTCCTTATATCGCAAATAATTATTCGGAAAATATCTAAGTAATTTTTCAGATAAGGCAAAATCTATGATCAAATGAACACGATTCACTGGACTCGCATTCGTGATTTTATGTGGAAACGTAAAATCCCCATACCATAATTCACCTTCCCTCCAATTTTGGCGGAGGTACCCCAAATAAAATTTTACCTTTGGATGGGTGCGTATCGGGATATGTAAGCGCATCATGCCAAAGTCGACCGATTCAATTGGATCGTAATGCTGTAACACTCGGCCTCCGGGAGGAAGAGCGCTTAATCGGGCCATCAAGATCTCTGTGTCAAAAGAGTCGAGAATTTCATTGAAATATTTACACTCCGATAATACCGGCGTCTTTTCCGGCGGTTCCGATCCATAGCCTGGGCGCGGTCCGTACGCATCATCGTGAGTGTAGTGAATTTTTCCTCCCGAATAAATGAGATTCAAAACGCTCCAAGCCCCATTATGATATTTGAGCGGATGTGTTGCCATTTGAAATTTTTCAGCGAGAGCGAGATCACGCTGCAATTTCTTCACATCGAAAGTGACGGGAATTCTGACTGCAAGGTTCAAACCCAGCATACGCTTTTCCCATGCAATGCTTCTTAGGTGGCCATCATAGAATCAATGGTACGATCGGAAAGGAAATGGCGAATAAATCACACACCTCATCACTCAACCATAATGCCACAGCAGGAGAATTTTCAAGAAAAATCTCCGCGTGCGCGTGTATCGCCCTTGCTCCGAATAATTAACGATTTCGACCCCGGCCTTGTTCGCGGCAAGAAAATAGGCTTACCTCCTGATCCAGTCAGGAAACTCGAGTCTCGCGATTCATTCCCTGAAGGCCGGTACCGCGAGGCCGGGTTCGCCGCTTTCCTTGAACAGGCTGTTAAAGTCCGCGACTGCGCCGGTGACGATGGCATCGCGCGCCGCCATGGCGTCGGCGAAGCGGCCGCGCACATCGGCCAAACGGTCCTTCATGCCCTGCGTCACCCGCGGCTGCGCGCCGTTGATGTCGCCATAGATCATCTGCAGCTCGGAATAGAGCCGGTCGGGCCAGTTGAGCACATCCTGGAAAAAGGCCCGCTCGGTCGAGATGTTCCCCTTCTCCCAGTCGTCGACGGCTTTCACCACCGCCTCGGCCGCTTTCGCAAGCTCCGCCTTCTTGGCCTTTTCCGCGAGTTCCTTGCGCAGCTTCGCCTGCTTGCGCACCTCGCGCAGGGCAAGAACCGAGCGCTGGAACTCGTCGAGCATGGCCATGGCCTCACGGACCAGCGTCTGCTGTTCGGCCATGTCGGCGGGATCATAGGGAATGCGGGGGTCGAAACGCACCTCGAGCGGCTGTTCGAGAGTCGTCTCGCCAAGTGTCAGGCGGACGGTGTAGGTGCCCGGCGCCACCGTGGCGCCGGCGATCCGGCCACCGCCGCGTGAGGCAATGGCGAAACCGCCGAGTTTCTGCGGCAGGGGATCGCGCGCGAAGTCCCAGACCGCGCGATTGAGCCCCACCTTCGCCGGCAGGGCATAGTCGACGCCGCGGCCGCCGCCCTTTTCGCCCTTCTTCTTGCTCGTCTTGAGCGTGCGCACGACTGTACCCTCTTCATCGAGAATCGTGATCTCGAGCGGTGTCTCTGCGAGATCGACCGCCGCCTTGAGCGTGTAATAGAGGATCGCGCCGCGCGGCGGATTGGGGCTCGTATGGCGACCGCGACCGAAGCCGCCGGTCTGCAGCATGACCGCCGGCGCCGGCGCAAAGAGGTGCGTTTCCGCCTTGGCGATGTCGGCGTTCATCTGGCGCAGGGGTGTGATGTCGTCGAGCACCCAGAAGGCGCGGCCCTGGGTCGAGGCGACAAGATCATCGTCATGCACCTGAAGATCGGTCACCGGCACCACGGGAAACTCCCCGGCGTCCAGCGACTGCCAGTCGCGGCCATCGTTCCACGAGACGTAGATGCCGAGCTCGGTACCGGCATAAAGCAGGCCCGCGCGCGTCGGATCCTCGCGCACCACGCGCACCCAGTGCTCTTTGGGAAGCGCCCTGCCGATATTCTTCCAGTGCCGGCCGTAATCCGTTGTCCTGAAGATGAGCGGCGTGTGGTCGTTGTACTTGTAGCGGCTGAAGGCGACATAGGCGGTCGCCGGGTCGTGCGGGCTCACCTCGATGGCGTTGACAAGGCCGTTGCCGGCGGCCTTCGGCGTAACATTGTTCCAGCTGGCGCCGCCGTCGCGGGTAAGCTGCACGAGGCCGTCGTCGGTCCCCACCCACAGGGTTTGTGCGTCGTGCGGGCTTTCGGCAAGGGCAAAGATGGTGTTGTAGTTCTCGCTCACCTCGTTGGTGATGGGAAAGCCGCCGGGGCCCTGTTTGTCGACCTCGTTGCGCGTGAGATCGGGGCTGATCGCGGTCCAGCTCTGGCCGCGATCGGTGGAGCGGAAGAGCACGTTTCCGGCGTGATAGATGACCTTCGGATCGTGGCGAGAGACAAGGATCGGAGCGTTCCAGTTGAAGCGGTACTTGCGCTCCTTTGCCGGCACGCCGAAGGCGAGCTCGGGATAGACCCGGATGTCGCGATCAGTGCCGGTGGCGCGGTCATGCTCCTCGATCTGTCCAAGATAGCAGCCGGAATAGACGAGCCGCGGATTGTCGGGATCGAAGGCGACATGGGCGCTCTCGCAGCCGCCGACGGGTTCGTAATCCTCGCGCCCGATGCTGCCGTCGGGCGCAATCGCCCGGATGGCGACGGTCGAGTTGTCCTGCTGCCCGCCATAGACGCGGTAGAGGACCTCATTGTCGGTGTTGACGCGATAGAACTGCGCCGTCGGCTGATTGTGCTGCGTCGTCCAGCCCGTGCCGCCGTCATAAGTGATCGCCACGCCGCCGTCATTGGCACCCGCCATGATCCGCGGATCGCGCGGATTGATCCACAGATCGTGGTGATCGCCATGGATCGTGCGCGCGACCGCGGTGAAGGTCTTGCCGCCATCAATCGACTTCAGCATCGCCGAATTGGCGACATAGACGGTGTCGGGGTCCTTCGGATCGGCAAAGATGTGCATGTAGTACCAGGAGCGCGCCTGCACCTGCCGTGTCTTGTTCACCAGCTTCCAGGTCTCGCCATAATCGTCGGAGCGATACACGCCGCCCTTCTCCTTCGCCTCGATCACCGCATAGACGCGGCCGGGTGCCGCCGGCGAGGGCGCAACACCGATCTTGCCCATGAGATCGGGCAGGTCCTTCTCGAGCCGCTCCCAGGTCTCGCCGCCATCCTTCGAGCGCCAGATGCCGGACCCCGGTCCGCCCGAGCGGACCGCCCAGGGAGTGCGTCCCCAGTCCCACATGGCGGCATAGAGGATGCGCGGATTGCTCGCATCATAGGCGAGGTCGATGGCGCCGGTGTTTTCGTCGACATAGAGCACGCGCCGGAAGGTCTTGCCGCCGTCGGTGGTCTTGTAGACCCCGCGCTCTTTCGTCGGGGCATAGGCTGCCCCCTGCACCGCGACCCAGAAGATGTCGGGATTGGTGGGATGGATGCGCACGGTCGAGATGTGCCGGCTGTCGCGGAAGCCGTCGAGATGGGTCCATGAGCGGCCGCCGTCGGTCGAGCGATAGACACCGTCGCCATGGCTCGAGGCGACGCCGCGCACCGGGCTCTCGCCC
>RFKS01000310.1 GCA_003694205.1 Alphaproteobacteria bacterium
CCATGGTGGTGTTGCCGATATGGAACGGCGGCAGGATCGAGAAGAGATGGCAGCCGATGTCGCAGGAGACATGAAAGGGACCGATCTCGCGTTCGACCAGCTTCATGGCGGTGAAGATCGGGCGCTCCGGGCAGCCGGTGCAAAAGCCCGCGGGCCGCGGCGGCACCACCTGCTCGAGTGCCGGCGGAGGAGCCGGCAATGAGATCGTCCGCGTCCTCTGACGCAATTCGGGTGCGTAACGCTCGAGAAAAGCGACGACGCCTTGCTCAACCACCTGACCGGTATATTCGCCGGCCATCGGCAACACCTCCTTGCCGACCACCACGGTGTCGAGCCCGGCGCGGCGCAGGATCGTGTTCACGGCCTGCTCGATATAGTCGGGCTGCCCCTCCTCGAAGAGCAGCACCGCGCGCTTGTCGGCACAGAATCCGGCGATTTCCTCCTCGATCAGCGGATAGGTGACATTGAGACAGTAGATGGGCAGCCCGGTCTCGCCGAAGGCATCGGCGAGCCCGAGCAGTTCGAGCGCGCGCATGAGCGTGTTGTAGAGCCCGCCCTGGACGATGAGGCCGACCGCGCCTTCGCTGCCGCCGAGGAATTCGTTGAGCCGCTGTTCGCGGATGAAGCGCTTGGCGGCCGGCAGGCGTTCGGCGATCTTCTCCCGCTCATGGAGAAAATTCGCCGGCGGCAGGACGATGCGATCGGTATCGCGCACCGGGTTCTCAAGCGCCTCGGCAAGGCCGAAGGCGGGCCGCCGGTTATCGCTGGCGGTAAAATGGCCATAGACGTGGCAGGCGCGGATGCGCAGCTCGAGCATCACCGGCGTCCTCGAGGCCTCCGAGAGCGCAAAACCCGTCTCCACGGCCCTGACGATCGAGGGCAGGTCGGGCCGCGGGTCGAGCAGCCACATCTGCGACTTCATGGCAAAGGCATGGCTGCGCTCCTGCATGATCGAGGAACCCTCGCCATAATCCTCGCCAATGATGATGAGCGCACCACCGGTGACCCCGCCCGAGGCAACATTGGCGAGCGCGTCGGAGGCGACATTGGTGCCGACGGTCGATTTCCAGGTCACCGCGCCGCGCAGGGGATAGTTCACCGAGGCCGCCAGCATCGCCGCCGCGGCCGCCTCCGAGGCCGAGGCCTCGAAATGGACGCCCAATTCCTCGAGAATCGGTTGCGCGTCCGCGAGCACGTCCATGAGATGCGAGATCGGCGCCCCCTGATAGCCGCCGACATAGGCGACGCCGGACTGCAAGAGCGCCTTGGTGACCGCAAGAATGCCCTCGCCGGCAAAATCCGCGCCGGCGCCGAGACGCAACTTTTCGACTTCTTTCGCGAAGGAGCGTTCGGCCATGATCTCTCAACGGTTCCCGGGCACCAGCGCGAAGACGCGCAAGGGGCTGCCCGAACCCTCCTCGATCTTCAAGGGCGCGGCGACGACGAGGGCGCCGGTGGCGGGCAGAAGATCGAGATTGGTCATGCACTGCAGCCCGTACTTGCCGGCGCCGTGCATATAGTGATGGCAGGGATATTGCGGTTCGAAGCGGAAGGCCTGGCCGGCATCGGTGCCGACGCATTCGGTGCCGAAACCGAGCACATCGCGCTCCTCGATCATCCACAGCACCGCCTCGGCGTCGGGACCGGGCGAATGCGCGCCGTCCTCCTGAAGATTGGTGTAGTTGTCGGGATCGGCGATCTTGCGCCAGTCGCTGCGCAGGAAGAGCCAGGAGCCGGCCGGAATGCGGCCGTGGCGTGCCTCCCAGGCCTCGAGAAAGGACCGCGTCAGGATGAAGCCCTTGTCGGCGGCGACCTCCTTGGTGCAGTCGACGACGCAGGCCGGCGCGATGAAGTGCCGGGTGTCGAGGGTGTCGACGGCATTGTTCGGCAGGTCGCGGCCCGTCACCCAGTGGATCGGCGCATCGAAATGCGTGCCGCTGTGCTCGGAGACGGTGAAATTGTTCCAGTACCAGGCCGGGCCTCGCTCGTCATAACGGGAGATCTCCTCCTTGACGAAGGGCGAGGCCTGACCGAATTCCGGCGGCAGGGTGATGGTCGGATAATCGGGTCGCAACGTTTCGGTGAGATCGACGATGCGGACACCGCCATCGCCGATCGCGGCGGCAAGATCGCGCAGCAGTTCGGCTGTCATCGGGCATCCTCCTTCGCGGGCCGCTGAGGGGGCGAATTATGACCAAAGCGATGGCGTCAGTCTATGGAGGCCGGCGTCGGCCTGTCAAATTTCAAGTCTAAAATACCTGTTGGCAAAGAAGGCTCTCAGCCGGCGCGCCGGATGCCCCTTTCCTCGAGCAGCGGCAGCACCGTCTCGGCGAAATAGGGAAACTCCTCGGCATAGTTGACGAAGGCAAGCGTTGCGCCGCCGAATCCCGCCTCATGCAGCCGGCACAGCCCGTCCGCCACCTGCTCCGGCGTGCCGACCAGCGGAAAGCCGCCATGGCCGGCTGCCATGCGGTCGCGAATCAGTTTCAGAAGATCGTGCGGAAAGGACTGGGCGTGGGCGAATTGCAGGCGGATGAGATTGTCGACCGCGGCCCAGTCGGCATGGGTGTCGGCATAGTGCCTGTGATAGGCCTCGGCCTCCTTCTGCGTCGCCCGGCACACGACATAGGTAAAGGTCAGCACGTCGACCGCCCGGCCCTCATGATGCGCCTGTTCCTTCAGCTCGGCGATCTCCTCTCGCGAGCGTTTGAGATCAATTGCCGGGGTAAAAAGGAAATTGGCGTTGCGGGTCGCGAATTTGCGCCCCTGTTTCGAGCCCGCGGCGTTGATGATCGGCGGCATGCCGCTCACCGGCTTGGGGTCGGAATGCACCCCCTTGAGGCGGAAATAGGTGCCGTCCCAGTCGAAGGGCTCGGGTTCCTGCCACAGCTTGCGCACGATATCGAACCATTCCTGGGCGTAGCCATAGCGGGTCTCGTGGTCGTCCGGTAGCTCGAGACCCATGGCGTCATATTCGGGCTTGTTCCAGCCGGCGACGATATTGAGCCCGGCGCGGCCGGCGCCGATCTGGTCGATGGTGGCGATCTGCTTCGCCACCACGACGGGGTGATTGAAAGCGGTGTGCATGGTGGCGACGACGCTGATGCGTTCGGTGATGGCCAGGAGCCCGGCCGCCCAGGTCACCGTCTCGAGCACCGAATGGTGGAAATTGGTCTCGCCGCCATAGCCGATCCAGCGCGCTATGGGCAGCATGAAGTCGAGCCCCGCCTCGTCACACAGGCGCACCAGCCGGGCATTGTTCTCCCAGGAATTGACCCAGCGTTCAGGCACCTTTGTGACCGCCATGCCGGACGAGCAATTGGCGGAAAAGATGCCGAGCTTGAAGTGGTCACGCCGGTAAAGCCGATTGCGCGGCGCCGCCATGGAAGTCCTCCCCCTGTTGCTATATGATCGGAAATCGGATGGAATTTTAAGCTAAAAATATTCCCATGTCCATCGCCCGTCGGGACAGCTCGACAGCGGGGCGGACGATCGGGAGTGGCGGGTCACGGTCATCAGGCAACAAAGACGGAGGAAAGGGGATGAGCGACGTCGAGGATACGCTCGACCGGCACTGGCACCTGGCGACCGACGATCACGAGATCGCGCTCGCCGAATTCGAATATTCGGTCATGCGCGCCTTTGAAGGATTCGCGCGCTGGCAGGCGGAATGCCTCGCCGCGGTCACCGGTCTGCAGATGAGCGGTGGCGACAATGCCATCCTGCATGTCATCCGCATGAAAGACCGGCCGAAGGGCGCGAAGGAGATCGCCCGCCTGCTCAATCGCGACGATCTGCCCAACATCCAGTATTCGCTACGCAAGCTCGTGAAGGCCGGTCTCATCACCAAGCGCGGCGGGGGCAGCCACCGCCAGGGCGTCCGTTACGAGACCACGGCACAAGGGCGGGCAGTGACGGAGCGGTACGCCGCCGTGCGGCGGGCGCTCCTCGTCGCATTCACGCGCTCCGCGGGCGGCCTCGACAGCGAGCTCGAACGTGCCACGCGCACGCTCGAGCTGATGGCCGGAATCTACGAGCAGGCGGCGCGAATCGCCGCCACCCACCGCCGGCCGACGACCGATCACGGGGATGCCGGGAGCGCCTGAGCGTCCCGGCGCGGGCGCGGGCGTCTTCATCGCAAGCCGCGCCTTCGCCCCGCGCCCGAGGGGCCGCGGGGCAACGATCATCGTCCGCGTCCCTCATTCTCTTTGACAATTCTGGCATTTTAAGCTTAAACTAACAATGCTATATTGCCAGAAGGGCGTCGCGAACGGACAAGCGCCCCAGTGCGGGCGAACAGGGGAGGGCAATCATGACAGGTCTTGCTGCGGCCGCGCTCGGCCGCCCGGGGGGAACCTTCGATCTCGATGTCGGCGGCGCTTCGTCGGCCACGCAAGGAATCCGCTCCGCACCTCGTGCGGGCCTCCGGCCTCGCGGGCAAGGCGCGGTTTCGCGCGCGGCGCTGGCGATCGCCCTCGTGACCGCCGCCACATTCGCGACCGGTACCGCACGGGCGGGCGAGGATGCCGCCGCGCAAACGGAGCAGGCTGCGGCGGAACCGGCACCGGCGAGCGCGGCAGACGAGGGCCGCCTGCTCGAGGAAATCGTCGTCGTGGCGCAAAAGCGGCAGCAGAACATCCAGAATGTCGGGATGGCCATCGACGCCTTCTCTGGTGCCCAGCTGCGCAATTTCGGCATCGAGCGCAGCATGGACGTGGCGACCATCTCGCCCGGCGTGCATGTCGCGGGCAGCCATGCCGGCCAGCAATTGCAGTTCAGTATCCGCGGCGTCGTCAACAACGACTTCAATCCGGTGGTCGAGACCCCGAACGCGGTCTATCTCGACGAGGCCTATATCGCCGCCCTGCCGGGACAGAATTTCGGGCTTTTCGACATCGACCGGGTTGAGATCCTGAAAGGTCCGCAGGGCACGCTTTTTGGCCGCAACGCGACCGGCGGCCTCGTCCATTATCTATCGCGCCAGCCGAGTTTCGATCACTGGGAAGGCTATGCCAGCGGTGAGTTTGGCCTCTATGATTCACCGGCCGACGCCTATGGCGGCCACCTCACGGCGGCGCTCGGCGGGCCGCTCGGCGACAAGGCGGCGGCACGCGGCGCGATCTACTGGAACCGCCATGGTGGCTATCTCAAGAATCTCTACCCCCAGGGCGCGGTGGGTGGCCCCTCCGGGCCCGGTGCAGGCGCCGATCTCGGCGATGACGACACGCTCGGCAGCCGGCTCATCCTCGCCTTCGAGCCGACGGACCGGCTGACCGTGCGCCTGACCGGCAATTTCGCCCGCAGCCGTACCGCGTCGGCGCCCTATCAGGCGAAGCCGACGATCGGCATCTTCGAGAATGTCGGCGGCGGGCTCGAGCTCG
>RFKS01000311.1 GCA_003694205.1 Alphaproteobacteria bacterium
CGCCGAGAGCGCTCAGGGACTGCCGGGCTGCTGCCTCTACGCCGTGTCCCTTGACCGCCAGGACGAAAATGCGATCTGGGTCTATGAGGTCTGGACGTCGGAACGGTACCACGCGGACTCGCTCAAGCTGGAAAGCGTGCAACAGGCGATGCAGGCGGCCCGCGGCGCGATTGCAGGGGCAGAAAGGATATTCGCAGCGGACAGCCACTTGCTGACCGGCGACACGCCTTGACAGGCGGGCTTGCGTCTCCTGACCGCGGCCGTGCTGGCTCGTCACCGGCGATTTATGGCATCGCCGTCCTGGGGTCTTTCTTGGTTCCTCGATTGACGCGATCGTAAAATACGCAAGCCTTGCCTCAGGCCTCCATATCCTGCTCGCTTGGCGGTTTTTCTTCGGCGCCATCATCGCCATTTTCGTGTGCCGGCTGAAAAGCCGTCAGGAGATACGCGCCGAGAGCGTTCGCTTTCACATGGCGAGAGGCTTGATTCAGCTTCTTTCGGTGCTGCTGTATTTCTATTCCGTCACACTACTCCCACTTGCGGTGGCAACCATTCTCAGCTTTACCTCCGTGCTCTTCCTGTTGCCCGTCGCCGCTCTTGTGCTCGGCGAACGCGTTTCCGCGGCGGCGGGACTCGCGGCCGCCGCCGGCTTTGTGGGCACCGCGATCACCGTGCTGGACATGACCGGTCCCGGGCATCCGCTCGAGATGATGCGTCCCGCCGGGGTTGCGGCCGGGCTTGCGTCAGGATGCCTCACCGCGGTCCTGCTCGTGCTTCTCCGTCTCCGGTCTGCTTCCGAGGACCCTTATGTCATTTCGATGTTCACTAATGTGGTCCCGGCGATCATTTTGTCCCCCATCCTTATGGGCATGTTCGGCGCGCCGGCCCCGATGGAAATCCTCGTGTTTTTCATCCTCGGTGGGCTCGGCTACTGCGTCTGGATTCTCCTTTCGGTTGCCTACGCGCGGGCACCCGCACAGGCGCTGGCGCCGATGGAATATCTCAGCGTCGCCATCGCGGCACTCTATGGATATGCGTTCTTCGGCGAGGGTATCGTACTCAGGACGATAGTGGGTGGCTCCATCATCATCTCCGCATGTTTTCTGGTGGCAAGAACGACGCCGACTTTACGGCGTTACATGCGTTTCAGTTTGCGCCATCGTGTCCTTCACGCGAAATCGATATTCGTGCTTTCGGTCTTGAACCGCATGAACCGGCGTGAATCTCGCGTCGGGCGAAGGCAAGGTCTTGATGACGGCCAGGCTCGCCAAGGGCAGGACGCGTTTCCTGCCGTTTCATCGCGGGCGGGGCGTCCGACAGCTTGATTGGCGCCACGGCGCGCCGGGAAAGACTCTGCAGGCCGGCTGTGGGCGATCATGGAGCGTCACCGGCGGCCGGGGATGCCGACACCGGCGCCGCGCGACCGCGTTTGCGGCAGATACGGTTCAGGCGGCGGCGCGGGCCGTGTCGCGCTCGATATAGAGGATGACATGCACACCCTTGACGCGCATGCCGGCCGGCGGCGGGGGCAGGCGCGAGAAGTCGACCTCGGCCGCGTCGACATCCTCAAGCCGGCCGGTCGCGGCCTCGTAGAAATGATGGTGTGGCACGACATTGGTATCGAAATAGACATGCCCGGGCTCGATCACCAGCTCGCGCAGGAGGCCGTTCTCGGTGAACTGGTGCAGCGCATTGTAGACGGTCGCGAGAGAAACCCTGACGCCGCTCGCCATCACCTCGTCATGAAGCTGCTCCGCCGTCACATGGCGGTGCCCACCTTCCATGAACAGGGTCTTCGCCAGGGCCAGCCGCTGACGCGTCGGCCGCAGACCCACCTTGCGAAGAAGCTCGAGGCTCGCCGCATAGGGGCGGATTGCCTGGCTCTCGGTCTGCGCCTCGGTGCCCATCGATAGGGTCCTCCGCAGAGGGGGGCTCGCGGTCCATCCGGTCGGATGGTACTCCCCCCACAGGCCGCAGCATGGCTTTTTTGTGCCGTTTTTACAAGTGCAAGCGCTATGCGGGCCGCAATCGGGCACTCAGTCGCCGGTCAGGATACGCTCGACGAGCTGTTTCACGGTCGGCACGAAGCCGTTGGAATAGAAGGGGTCCTGGGCGAAGCGATAGGCATTGTGGCCGGCAAAGACGAGATTCCAGTCGAGGTCGCCGCCATGGGCCACGTCCTGCAATGTCTTCTGGATGCAAAAGCTGCGCGGATCGGCCTTGCGCCCGGTCGAGGATTTCTCATTGTCCGCCCAGTTGGAAAACAGGCAGTGCGACAGACAGCCCATGCAGTCGGCCTGGTCCTTGCGGATCTGGTCGCGTCGCTCGCGGCTGACGAAGACGAGCGTGCCATCGGGCGTCTTCATGGCCTCGGTATGGCCCTCGGCCATCCACCGATAGGCGCGCTCGGCATCTGCCGGCGTGACATAGAACTTGCGTCGTGAGCCGTCGGTGAAGAGCACGCGATGCTCACCCACGGGCTCGGGCGAAAAGGCGATCTGGCGCGCGCTGCGGGCGGCCAGCTCGTCGAGGAAGGCGTTGCGCACCGCCGAGGAATAGAAGCCGGTGGGCGAGAAGCGGTGCAGCAGCACGTCGCCCTTCTTCAGCGTGAGCAGCATGCGCTTCCATTTCTCGGGGATCGGGCTTTCCCGGGTCACCAGCGGGCGGGTGCCGAACTGGAAGGCGATCGGCCCGAGCTCGGGATTGTCGATCCAGTCCTCCCATTCGCGCAGGAACCATACCCCGCCGGCCATGACGATGGGGACCTCGGGGCAGCCGGCCTCGCGCATGGTGCGCCGCAGCGCGACGACCCGCGGATAGGGATCCTCCGGCCTTTCCGGGTCCTCGGAATTGGACAGGCCGTTGTGGCCGCCGGCGCGCCAGGGGTCCTCATAGACGACGGCGCCGAGGTACTCGGCGAATTTGGCATAGGCGCGCTTCCACAGCGCGCGGAAAGCACGCGCCGAGGACACGATGGGGTAGTAGAAGGTGCCATAGGAGGCGCAGATCTCGGCCAGGCGATAGGGCATGCCGGCGCCGCAGGTGACCCCGTGCACGAGCTCGCGGGTCTTCTCCAGCACCCCGTGCAGGACCCGTTGCGCGCCGCCCATCTCCCACAGGATGTTGATATTGATGGCGCCGAGCCCGCGCGAGGCCTCATAGGCGCGCCGCACCTGCTCGATGCCGCCTTCGATGGCGTAACGCAGCAGCTCCTCATGGCGCTCGCGGCGCGTCCGGCCGTGATAGATCTGGGGGATGCGGTTGCCGTCGGCGTCGTAGGAATCGGCATTGACGGCGGACACGGTGCCGACACCCCCGGCCGCCGCCCAGGGCCCGGAGGAGGCGCCCGAGGTGATCGAGATGCCCTTGCCGCCCTCGATCAACGGCAGCACCTCGCGACCACCGAGAAGAATGGCATTGAGCGCCTTCATGCTCCTGCTCCGGTCTTGATACGGCCCTGCTCAGCCGAGCCCGGCGCCATTGTGAGCGCAAGGGCGGGTCCTTCGCAAGACCCGCCCCGGCACCCTTGCCCGATACGGCGGCGGTTCACGCCTTCTCGTGCTTGCGCGGCCCGCGCGCGGGCCGCGTGTCGGGCCGCTCCTCACCGGTCTCCTGATCGACGAGTCGCATCGACAGGCGGACCTTGCCGCGATCGTCGATGTCGAGCACCTTCACCTTCACGACATCGCCCTCCTTGACCACGTCGCTCACCTTCTCGACGCGCCGGTCGGCGAGCTCGGAGATGTGGACGAGGCCATCCTTCGAACCGATGAAATTGACGAAGGCGCCGAAGTCCATGAGGCGCACCACCTTGCCCTCGTAGATACGGCCGATCTCGGGCTCGGCGACGATGCCCTCGATCCAGGCACGGGCCTTGCGGATGGCCTCGGGATCGGAACTGGCGATCTTGATCGTGCCATCGTCCTCGATATCTACCTTGGCGCCGGTGGTCTCGACGATCTCGCGGATCACCTTGCCGCCGGTGCCGATCACCTCGCGAATCTTGTCCTTGGCGATCTGCATGCTCTCGACCCGCGGCGCATGCGCCGACAGCTCGCTGCGTGCGGAAGTGAGCGCCTTGTTCATCTCGCCGAGGATATGGGCCCGGCCGGCATGCGCCTGGGCCAGCGCCTGGCGCATGATTTCCTCGGTGATGCCGGCGATCTTGATGTCCATCTGCAGCGAGGTGACACCGCGCTCGGTGCCCGCGACCTTGAAGTCCATGTCGCCGAGATGGTCCTCGTCGCCGAGGATGTCGGAGAGCACGGCAAACCTTTCGCCCTCCTTGATCAGCCCCATGGCGATGCCCGACACCGGTCGCGCGATGGGCACGCCCGCATCCATCAGCGCGAGCGAGGCGCCGCACACCGTGGCCATGGAGGACGAGCCGTTGGAC
>RFKS01000312.1 GCA_003694205.1 Alphaproteobacteria bacterium
CCCTCTATGCGGCGCTGCTGACGCCGCAGGGCAAGTATCTCTTCGACTTCTTCCTCGTTCCTGATGGGGACCGCATTCTGCTTGATTGCGAGGGCGCGCGGCGGGACGACCTCATGCGACGCCTGATGCTCTATCGCCTCCGGGCGCGGGTCGAGATCGTCGATGTGTCCGCCGATTTCGCGGTGTGGGCGCTGCTCGGGGATGCGGCGATGGAGCTGCCCGGGATGCCCGGCGCAATGGCGCCACTCGCCGGCGGCATCGTCTTTCGCGATCCGCGGACAGCGGAGATCGGCTGGCGCGCGATCCTGCCCGCCGGCGTCACACCGGCTTTCGCGAAGGGCTCGCCGGCGCGCTATGAACATCTCCGTGTGACACTCGGCCTGCCCGACGGCAGCCGCGATCTCGAGGTCGAGAAAACGCTCGCGCTTGAGGCCAATTTCGACCTGCTCGGGGCGATCGATTTCGACAAGGGTTGCTATGTCGGACAGGAGATCACGGCCCGTACCAAGCATCGCGGCAAGGTGCGCCGGCGCCTGATTCCCGTCGAGGTGGCGGGCGAGGAGCCGGTGGCGCGCGGGCAGGCCATCCTCGTCGCCGACAGGCCGGTGGGGGAACTGCGCAGCGTCAGCGGGTCTTCGGCCATCGCTCTCTTGCGCCTCGAGGCGTTGCAGGATGCGCCGTCCCTGCGGCTCGAAGGCGGCGAACGGGAGGTGCGCCTGCGCCGCCCCGACTGGCTTGCAGGGCTCGAGCTGCTGGACGTCGCCGGCACACAGGCATAAGAATGGTGGCGCGCAGGTCTCTGCAACGGGGGTGAGATGACCAACAGGCGTGCACAAAGGGAACGCAGGCGCAAGGGCGATCAGCGGCTGATCCTCGTCATCGCCGCGGCGGCGGTGATCCTGCTCGCGGTGTTCGCGCTCGCGTCGTGACGGCGGCCGCGCGTCAACCGGCCCCCTTCATCTGCTCGATCCAGGCATTGACCTTGACCTCGAGCACCGCCATTGGCACCGCTCCGTCAAGGAGCACCACATCGTGGAAGGCCTTGAGATCGAAGGCGGGGCCGAGTTCGCGTTTGGCCCTTTCGCGCAATTCCAGGATCTTCAGCATGCCGAGCTTGTAGCCCAGCGCCTGCCCCGGCCAGGCCATATAGCGCTCGATCTCGGGCACGACCTCGGACTTGTCGGAGCCGGTCGTGCGGTACATGTAGTCGATGGCCTCTTCGCGGGTCCAGTGCTTGGCGTGAATGCCGGTATCGACGACGAGGCGGACGGCGCGGAAGAGCTCGTCCTGCAGACGCCCGAGATTGCCCAGCGGATCGCCCTCATAAAGCCCCATCTCGTATGCCAGCCGCTCGGAATAGAGCGCCCAGCCCTCGGTATAGGCATTGAACGGCGCGATGCGCCGCAGCAGCGGTAGTTCGCCCTGGTTCATCGAGATCGCGGTCTGGAAATGATGGCCCGGCACCGCCTCGTGATAGGTGAGGGTCTTGAGACTCCATTTCGGCCAAGCCTTCATGTCGCGCAGATTGATCCAGTAGATGCCCGGCCGCGTGCCGTCGAGCGAGGGGTTGGTGTAAAAGCCACCGGCCTCGCCCTCCTGGCTGAAGACCGGGATGCGGCGGATCTCGAGCTTCTGCGGCGGGATGGTGGCGAAATAGTCGGGCACCTTCGCCTCGACCTCTTTGACCTGCGCGCGCAGATAGTCGAGGATTGCGGCGCGGCCCTCATCGCTGTCGGGGAAATACTGACTCGGGTCCTCGGCGAGCTTCACCATGCGCTCGCCGACCGTGCCCTCGACAAGCCCCTGGGCCTTGAGGATGCGGTCCATCTCGGCGCTGATGCGGTCGACTTCCTTGAGCCCGATCCGGTGAATCTCGTCGGGGCTGAGATCGGTGTCGCCAAGAAAGCGCACCACGGTACGATAGAATCTGTCACCATCGGGCAGCGCCCAGACGCCGGCCGCGTCGCCGGCGACGGGCAGCAGGGCCTCGAGCGTCGTCTCGAGCTTGCGATAGGCGGGATAGACGGACTCGCCCGTCGCAGCCGTCGCCGCCGCCACCAGCGTCGCGCGATCATTCTCCGCAAGCTCGGAAATGGACTCCAGACGCTTTGCGAAGGAGGTGACCAGCACATTTTCGGCCGGGGCCGGCGCGATGAAGGCGACAACCGGCTTGAGCGCTTTCTCGACGATGATCTTCGGCGGCACGACGCCTGCGGCCTTGTCGGCCTCGATCTTGGCGATGATGCCGTCGAAGGCGGGGCCGAAGGCCTGGAGACGCCGCACATAGGCCTCGGCATCGGCGCGCGAGGCGAGGCGCTGTTGGGTCTGCATGAGTTTCGGGATATCGACATGCGGCCCGGAAATCTGGCTCACAACATAGGGGACATGCCCGAAATAGCTGTCGATGAGGCCGTAGTCGATGCCCGGCACGCCGGCATAATAGCGGAAGATGCGCTCGATGACGTCCACATTGACCCGCTGCTTCGGCGTGAGCGGGGCGCGGTCGATCGCCTCCAGCCGTCGCGCGGCTGCCTCGGCCACCTCGCGCACATGGGTGAAGCCTGCCGGCGAATAGTCGGTGATGCGGTCGTTGTAAGGGCCGCCGACGAGGTCTTCGGGCACATCGACGAAGCTCGACAGTAGTGGCTGCGTCTGCATGAAATCGCGCGTCGCCTCGGCGATGATCGTGTCGACCGGGGGCGCCGTCTCCGTCTTCGCCTTGTCCTCGTTCTGGGTCGACGGCCCCGGCCCGCAGGCGCCGGCTGCCAGGGTCAACAGTCCGATCAGCAGAAAGGAGCCAAGCCGCCGCGCGCGCGTGATCATGTCCAGGTTTCCTGTCTCGGTGGTGCGTCTGTCGTGCGGGATTGAAAGGGTGCTGCATGCCGCTTGTCAATGCGCTAACGATGTCACCGGGCTTCGGGAATGGCGGAGGCAGGAGGAGATGGTGGGACCCTCGCGGCAAAAAAGCCGGTCAGAGACGGCCGTCGTTCGGACCGTCGATGCGCTGCGGCGGCGCGTCTCGGCG
>RFKS01000313.1 GCA_003694205.1 Alphaproteobacteria bacterium
AATGAGAACCCGCGAATTGGTCGGAGCGACCCGCTCGATCGCCTGCCGGACGGCACTGATCGCCGCTGATTTGCCGGTCAGCTCGGCGACATAGCCGGCGCGACGCCGCAAATCCTCGTTTTCCTGGCGCAGGCGCTCGGCCTCGGTGGCGCGTGCCACCACATGCAGCAGATGATCGGCCTTGAAGGGCTTTTCGATGAAGTCATAGGCGCCGCGCTTGATCGCGGTCACCGCCGTCTCGACCGTTCCATGCCCGGAGATGATGACCACCGGCAGTTCCGGATGCCGCTTCTTCACGAGGTCGAGGACCTCGAGACCGTCAAGCCGGCTGCCCTGGAGCCAGATGTCGAGAATGAGCAGCGAGGGGCGCCGCGCCTCGATAGCCGCAAGCGCACTGTCGCAATCATGCGCCGTTCGCGCCTCATATCCTTCGTCGGCAAGGATTCCGGAGACCAGATCCCGGATATCGGCCTCGTCGTCCACCACCAGAATATCGAGCGCCATCGCCCCACCTCATTCCGTTACACACGCGGCCAAGTGCCTATTCCGCCGCTTCGGCACCCGTCGCCACCCCGGCTTCGCCCGATTCCCGCGCCGCAAGACGCGCGATCGAGAGACATATCCGCACTTCGGCGCCGCCGCCCTCGCGATTGGCGAGAACCAGGGTGCCGCCATGATCCTCGACCACCTTTTTCACGATCGCGAGGCCAAGGCCTGTTCCTTTCGCCCGCGTCGTCACATAGGGCTCGACGAGGCGATCGGCATTCTCCGGCAGGCCGCGACCATTGTCTGCGACCCTGATCTCTATCGCGTCATCCACCCGGTACAGCGAGACCGCGATCCGTCCCGGCTCACCGCCGCATTCGGCCCGCCGCGCCTCGATCGATTCGGCGGCATTCTTGACCAGATTGGTCAGCGCCTGGGCGAGCTGGCGCCCATCGCAGACGAGGGTCAGCGGCTCCGGCGGCAGCTCGAGATCAAAGGCGATTTCGGCATTGCCCATTTCCTGCAGGAAGATGGTCTGCCGCACGATGTCGCGCACGTCCTCGAGACGGAAAGTCGGCGCCGGCATGCGGGCGAAGGAGGAAAATTCGTCGACCATGCGCCGCAGGTCCCCGACCTGGCGGATGATCGTCTCGGTACATTGGGCAAAAACCGCGGGATCGGAGACCACTTCGGTGCCGTATTTGCGCTTGAGGCGCTCGGCCGAAAGCTGGATCGGCGTCAACGGATTCTTGATCTCGTGCGCGATGCGCCGCGCGACGTCTGCCCAGGCCGCGGTGCGCTGATCGCGGAGTTGCTCGGTGATGTCGTCAAAGGTCACGACATGGCCGGTGACGCGGCCGGCGTCGGTTTCTGCAGTGACGCGCACGAGAAAGCTGCGCTGCTGCGCGCCCCGCATGAACGTGACCTGCGACTGCGCGGTCTTTTGTGGCGACTTGCAGGCCTCGTCAATCACCGGTGCCATCGTCGCTGCCACCTCCTCGAGCCGGCGTCCGTGGAGCCCGCCGGGCTCGAGCCCCAGCAGATCCGAGGCAAGCCGGTTGGAAAGATGGATGGTCCCCTCTGCCGTCACCCCGAGGACGCCTGCCGACACCCCTTCGAGCACGGCCTCGAGAAAACGCCGTCGTTCGTCAAGTTCGCGATTGGTGCTCACGAGTTCGCGCCGCTGCGCCTCGAGCTGGCGTGTCATGCGGTTGAAGGTGCGCCACAGGACGCCCAGCTCGTCGGGACCCTCGGGCCCTTCGGCACGGGCACTGAGATCGCCCTGGCGAATGCGATTGGCCGCGGTGACGAGGCGGCTCACCGGGGTGACGAGGCGATCGGCAAAGCGCAGCCCGATCCACACCGCGACGAGAAGGACCAGCAGCGAGACGAGAATGAAGATGCCGTTCGACTGAAGCTGGAAGGCGGAACGGCGTCCCTCGAGCGTGCGATAGGTGTCGACGGCCCGCCGCGCCGCCTCGACATGCGCCGTCACCCGCGGATCGACGCGCCGGCTGACATAGAGGAAGGCGTCGAAATAATTGTCGAGCCTCGTCAGCGCGCGCACCTGGTCGTCGCCGGGATTTGAGATCACCACAAGTTCGCCCTCGCGGGCACGCTGCATCAGGGCATTGGGGACGCGGTTGGCCGAGAGATCGAGATTGAGGCTGTATTTGGCCAGCACACGGCCGCTGCCGTCGAACACGATGGCCTCCTGGAGGGCGCGGATCAGCGCCTGCTCCTCGACGACCGTCTTGAGATAGGCGCGATCGCGGGACGCCGCCGGGGCGACGCGGTTGAGATCGGTCGCCATGGCGATAAGGTCGAGCTTGATGTTCTGGCGATGCTCCTCGATATAGGCGTCCGCCACCTCGAGACTGTTGTTGAGCGCGCCGCGAACCGTCTCCGAGAACCAGTTCTGGATGCCGTACTGCAGGAAGAGCACCGAAAAGACGGCCATCACGACGGCCGGAACCCCGGCAACGAGGGCGAACAGCCCGACCATGCGCAGATGCAGCCGCGAGCCCGCCGACCCTTCGCGGCGCGCAAGCCACACCCGGACAACGCGCCGGGCGACGAGCGCGGCGAGGCTGACCAGCAGGACCAGATTGAGCAGCAGCAGGATGCCGACCATGCGGTCGCCCGGGCCGGTCCCGATCTCGCGCTGTCCGAGCGCGAAATAGGTCACTGCCCCGGCGGCAACTGCGGCAAAAGCGAGCAAAATCTCGAACTTGATGCCGAGTCCGAAGCGTCGGGCCCGCAGCCGGAGACGGGCGAGCCTCCGCCACGCCGGCAGGCGTCTTTTCCTGTCTCCTCTGGCCGTCATTGGGTTCTCGCGAGACGCGCAAGGGCACGCTTTCCGCCTAGAACATCGCAACCGGTGCAAAAATGCAACAACTTTGTCGCTTTGCAACAGCGCGTTCAGCGCGACGGGCGAACGATGTCGATGCCGAGCTCGCGGATCTTCTTGCGCAGGGTGTTGCGATTGATGCCGAGGATCGCCGCCGCCCGGATCTGGTTGCCTCGGGTGGCCCGCAGGGTCAGCGCGATGAGCGGGCGTTCGACCTCGCGCAGGATGCGCCCATAAAGCCCGGGCGGTGGCAGGGCGTCGCCATGGGCCGCGAAATAGCGTGCGAGATGCGCCTCGACCATGCCTCTCAGACCTTTTTCGCGCCTGTCGCCCGCGTCGGTGCCACTGTGGCCCGCTGCCAGCGCCTGGCGAACGCTCTCGGCCCCGATCCGCTCCTCCACGGTCAGCACCATGAGCCGCTGCACCAGGTTTTCGAGCTCACGCACGTTTCCGGGCCAATGGTGGGCCTTGAGCGCCGCCAGCGCCGCCGCGGTCAGACGCTTTGCCGGCAGGCCCTGCTCCGACCCACGGGCAAGGAAGTGGGCGGCGAGATCGGGAATGTCCTCGAGGCGCTCGCGCAGGGGTGGGACGTGGAGCGGCACCACATTGAGCCGATAATAGAGATCCTCGCGAAAGCGTCCGGCCGCCACCTCGTCCGCCAGACGCTTGTTACTCGCCGCGATCACGCGCACATCGACCCGGATCGGCCGCGTGCCGCCGACAGTCGTGAACTCACCTTCCTGCAGAACACGGAGCAGGCGCGTCTGCGCCTCGAGCGGCATGTCCCCGATCTCGTCGAGAAAGAGCGTCCCCCTGTGCGCCTGCTCGAAGCGTCCGGTGGCCCGTGCCGTCGCGCCGGTGAAGGCGCCCCGTTCATGACCAAAGAGCGTGCTCTCGACAAGCTCGCGTGGAATGGCCGCCATGTTCACTGCGACGAACGGCCCCTTCCGTCGCCGTCCCATGCCGTGCAGGGCGCGCGCGACCAATTCCTTGCCGGTTCCCGATTCGCCTTCGATGAGCACGGTCACGTCGCTGCTCATGAGTCGCGCCATGGCCCGGTACAGCTTCTGCATCGCCGGTGCGCGCCCGATCAGGGTCACGTCCGGCGCCCCGCGACCCGCCGCGAGATCGCCGGCGGCTCCATCGATCCGGTCGAGCGCCCGCCGCACGCTCGTTTCCAGTGCCTCGAGGTCGAAGGGCTTGGCGAGATAGTCGAAGGCGCCGCGCTCGGTGGCACGTACTGCGGTCACCAGTGTGTTCTGGGCGCTGATCACGATGACCGGCAACTCCGGCCTCACCGAGGCGATCCGCGGCAAGAGGTCGAGACCGTTGGCATCGGGCATCAGCACGTCGGTGACCGCGACATCGCCGATCCCGCGCGTCACCAGATCCCATAATGTCGCGGCATCGGCCGCCTCGACGGTCTCGAAACCGGCCGTGGACAGCGCTTCGGCGAGCACACGCCGGATCGAGCGGTCGTCATCGGCGATGATCACCGAGGCCGCCTTGTCCCGCGCCCTATTCATCCGATGCGTCCTCGTTGGCGGCAGGAAGAAGGACCCGCACGGCCGTCCCGCGGCCGGGCTGGCTGTCGAACTCGACAAGTCCGCCATGCGCCTCAACCAGGCGTGCTACAAGAGCCAGCCCGAGTCCGCGGCCGCCGGGCCGGCTGGTCACGAACGGCTCAAAGATATGCCGCTCGAGCGAAGGATCGATCCCGGGGCCGGAATCCGCGACCACGACCTCGAC
>RFKS01000314.1 GCA_003694205.1 Alphaproteobacteria bacterium
CACTTGTATAATACAAATGTATCAATTGAAAAACCGTGAAGACAACTCGCGTTTTGGGGAGGGTGGCGCCAGTTCACCATGCCTGCGGCGATCGGTACCGCCGTCCGATAGGACCGGCGCATGGTCATGCGCCGCTTCGCCCGTTATTGTCCGCTCGATTTTCGGAGTGCCGGATGGCGGCTTGCGGGTGAAGGTGACAGATCATGCACGAGGAACCGGGCGCGGTGCGGCCACCCGGCCGCATCGCCTTTCTCGAGATCGGCTTCCGGCCATTCTTTCTCGGCGCATCGGTCTTTGCGGTGGTCGCGCTCGCGCTGTGGCTCGGCACGCTCAGCGGTGCGGTGGCGATCCCTTCGCCCTGGCAGCGGCTCGACTGGCACCGCCACGAGATGCTGTTCGGGCTCGTTGGCGCGATCATCGCCGGCTTCCTTCTGACCGCGGTCCCCAACTGGACCGGGCGACGGCCGCTCTCGGGCACCCCGCTCGCGGCACTGGCGGGCCTGTGGCTTCTTGCGCGTCTCGTGCAGTTCGTGCCCGGGGCACCGGGTCTTGGCTTTGCCGCTGCCCTCGACGCCGCCTTTCCCCTCGCATTGGCGCTTTGGGCGGGTCGCGAAATCCGCGCCAGCGGCAATCGCAATCTGCCGGTGGCGATCCTGGTCGCGCTGTTTGCGCTCGCCGGTCTCGGCGACCATGCGCGCCTTGTGGGCCTCATCGCTCTTGCCGACGCGTCCTACCGTTTCGGGCTTGCGCTCGTCCTGATTCTGATCAGCCTCATCGGCGGGCGGATCATTCCCGCCTTCACCCGCAACTGGCTGACAGCGCGCGCGATGGGCGCGCCAATGCCGGTCATGTTCGGCGTCTTCGATCGGCTCGTCCTCGTCCTCTCCGCGCTGGCCCTGCTCGCCTGGACGCTGGCGCCGGCGGGGGTGGCAAGCGCCTGGCTGCTGATCGGCGCCGGGGTGCTGCACGCGATCCGTCTCGCGCGCTGGGCCGGTTGGCGCACCTTTGCCGAGCCCCTGCTGGCGGCGCTCCATCTCGCCTATGCCTGGCTGCCGGCGGGGCTCCTTCTCATGGGGTTCTCGATCCTGCTGCCGCTGCTGCCGCCGTCCGCGGCATTGCACGCCCTGACCGCGGGGGCCATCGGCGCCATGACGCTGGCGGTGATGACGCGGGCGACGCTCGGCCACAGCGGCCGCCCCCTGCACGCCGGACCAGGGACGGTCCTCATCTATGCGTGCGTCCATCTGGGGGCGCTCGTGCGCGTACTCGCGCCGCTGTGGCCCGATGCCGCTGCCCCTCTCCTGATGCTCGCAGGACTCCTGTGGGGCGGCGCGTGGCTGCTGTTCGCGTTCATATACGGTCCGATGATTCTGCGGCCGCCTCCCGCCCGCTGAGGCGCCGTCGCATCCACGCGCCGATGCGGTCCGCTTCCGCGGGCGTGAGATGGAGACCGAGCTTCGAGCGTCGCCAGAGGACATCCTCCGCGGTGCGCGCCCATTCGGTGGCGACGAGATAGTCGAGCTCGGCCTCGCTCAGCCCGCAGCCGAAGTCCTCGCCGAGGTCGCGCCGGCGCCGTGCCTGGCCGAGAATGTGCCGGATCCGCGTGCCATAGGCATGGGCGAGGCGCCGCAAGACCCGGCTTTCGAGCCACGGATATTGCGGCCTGAGGACGGCGATGAAGGCGTCGAGATCGGCGCCAGCTATGTCGCCGCCGGGCAGTGCGGCGGTCGCGGTCCAGGCCGGCGCCGTCATGCCGCACGCCCGGAGCAGGAGGTCGAGGCCGTGCTCGGCCAGCCGCCGCGAGGTGGTGATCTTGCCGCCGAAGACCGAGAGCAGTGGCGCGGCGCCACCGGTCGCATCGATCCTGAGGACATAGTCGCGGGTGACGGCGGAGGCATCGGCCGCCTGGTCGTCATAGAGCGGCCGCACCCCGGCATAGGACCAGACGACGTCCCCCGGGCCGATGGCGCGCCGCAGCCACCGGTTCACCGCACGGCACAGATAATCGACCTCGCCCGCGGAGACGGTGGGGCGCTCGGGTGGCTC
Source organism: Alphaproteobacteria bacterium (assembly GCA_003694205.1). Classification (GTDB taxonomy): domain Bacteria; phylum Pseudomonadota; class Alphaproteobacteria; order Sphingomonadales; family Rhodothalassiaceae; genus J134. The sequence continues at coordinate 2,047 of RFKS01000314.1, forward strand.
GTCGCAAGGAATGTCGGTCGTGCCGATCAGCGTGAAGTCCCCCTCATAGGGAATGGCGAAGACGACGCGGCGGTCGGTGTTCTGGAAGATGTAGGCGTGATCGCCCTCATAGAGGCGGCGCGTCACGATATGGCTGCCCTTGACCAGCCGCAGCGCCGCCTGCCTCGGTCCGGCGCCCTCGATATGGTCGCGCATGCGGCTCACCCAGGGCCCCGTCGCGTTGACCAGCGCGCGGGCGGTCACGGTCTCCTGCCGGCCCGCCGCGTCGCGGATCGTGATGCGCCAGGTCTTGCCCTGCCGCACTGCCCCCTCGACGATGGTGCGGGTGCAGATGACGGCGCCGCGCTCGGCGGCATCGACGGCGTAGAGCACGACCAGGCGCGCGTCGTCGACCCGACAGTCGGAAAAAACGAAGCCGCGCCGGACCCCGTCGGCGAGCGCGGCGCCGCGCGGGTCACGGTCGAGACGGACCGCCCGGCTCGCCGGCAACAGCTTGCGGCCTCCCAGATGATCGTAGAGAAAGAGCCCGAGGCGGATCATCCATGCCGGCCGCGCCCCGCGCCGGTGCGGCAGAACGAGCCTGAGCGGGCGGATGATATGGGGCGCCGCGCGCAGTAGCACCTCGCGTTCGATCAGCGCCTCGCGCACGAGCCGGAATTCGCCATATTCGAGATAGCGCAGCCCGCCATGGATGAGCTTGGTGCTCGCCGATGACGTCGCCGCGGCGAGATCGTCCTTCTCGCACAGCATGACCGAGAGCCCGCGCCCGGCCGCGTCGCGCGCGATGGCGGTGCCATTGACACCGCCACCAATGACGAAAAGGTCAATCGCCTGAGACATTCATCCCCACTGACACCCTGCGCTGCGCTTCCGCCACCTTGCGGGTAATGGCGCCTCGACGCAATGGCGCGGCAACTAGCGAGGCGCGCACTTGCGGCGACCGGCTCGATCTCGCTTCTTCGCGCTCATGCCCCGACATTGAGCGAGGCCTGATCGTCGAGCAGGGCCTCGATCATCGGGCAGCGCGGGTCGCTCTCGGTGGCGCAGCGCCGGGCGAGATCGTCAAGCGTCGCCTCGAGGCGCCGAAGATCGGCGATCTTGGCACGGACATCGGCGAGATGGCGCCGTGTCATGGCCTCAACCACGGCGCACGGTCCCGCTTCGCCATCGGCAAGGGAGAGGAG
>RFKS01000315.1 GCA_003694205.1 Alphaproteobacteria bacterium
CATAGTCGCCGCCGACCATGTCGAGGACGACATCGACACCGCGGCCCGCCGTCGCTTCGGCGACGGCGGCGACGAAGTCCTCCGTGCGGTAATTGATCGCCAGGTCGGCGCCGAGATCGCGGCAGAAGGCGCATTTCGCATCCGTCCCCGCGGTCACGATCACCCGTGCGTCGAACGCCTTTGCGAGCTGGATCGCCATCGTCCCGATACCGGAGCTACCGCCATGGCAGAGCAACCACTCGCCGGCATCGAGAGAGCCGCGCTCGAACACGTTCGACCAGACGGTGAACAGGGTCTCGGGAAGCCCCGCGGCATCGGCGAGCGGCAGCGTATCGGGCACCGGCAGCAAGGTCTCGACTGGCGCCGTCGCATATTCGGCATAGCCGCCGCCAGCGAGCAGGGCGACCACCGGTTCCCCGACCTGCCAGTCCTCCACCGCCGCGCCGCAGGCGGTGATCGTCCCCGCGACCTCGAGGCCCGGAATGTCGCTCGCCCCCGGCGGCGGCGGGTAGAGCCCCAGCCGCTGCAGCACGTCGGGCCGATTGACACCGGCGGCCACGACACGAATCAGGACTTCGCGAGGGCCCGGCTCGGGGACCGGACGCTCTACGCATTGCAGGACCTCCGGCCCACCCGGCTTCTCGATTTCGATTGCCCTCATGCACGCCCCCGCTGTTAGGATTGCCGGCAGTGTGGCGTCTGCGGCCCGCCGAGGCAATCCCGCGCGGACCGTTGGCAAAGGGGCAAATAAGGGGACGAGGACAGGATGGATATCGACGACGACCGCCCGAAACCGGGAAACCCCCTCGACCTTCTCGAGCGCGAGGACCTGGAACTGCTGTCGCGTGAGGAGCTGGCGGAGCGTGCCGAGCGGTTGGCCGCGGAACGCACGCGCACGCTCGCCATGCTGGAGCGCAAGGGGGCGACACAGTCGGTGGCGGAATCGCTGTTTCGCAAGGGCTGAAGGCGTGAGCGCATGCCGCGCTGCCCATGCAGAACGGGCCCGCCGGCGATGCCGGTCGGGCCCAGAAACCGGAACCGCAATGGCGGGCAGCCTGCGGATCAGGCGGCGGACTTCACGGTCCGCTTGCCCTCACCGCTGGTCCGGATGTCGATCTTGCGCGGCTTCATGTGCTCGGGGATCTCGCGCTTGAGCGTGATCGTGAGCAGGCCGTTCTCGAAGGTCGCGCTTTCCACGCGCACCGTGTCGGCGAGACGGAAGCTGCGCTCGAAGGCGCGCTTGGCGATACCCCGGTGCAGATACTGGCGTTCGTCGCCGTCCTCGTCCGACGAGCGGCCGGAAATCGTCAGGGTCCGGTTCTCGAGCGTGACATCGAGTTCGTCGGGGGAGAAACCCGCAACGGCAAGGGTGATGCGATAGTCGTCCTCACCGAGCTTTTCGATGTTGTAGGGCGGATATCCCTGCGACGCCTGATCGAATCGCCCGAGCGATTCGCTCAAACGAAAGAGGTCATCAAAGCCGATCGACGAGCGGAGAAGGGGAGAAAGATCGAATCCACGCATAGCCTCATATCCTCCTTTCATGAGCGATATTCGACTGCTCGACCCGCCCCAAAGGGCCGGGTCGCGCCGGTCATAACGGCCCCGTAACCGGCAACCGCATATGTGAGATAGGTTCGCCAGCAGGCAAGTCAAGATCCTGCCCGCTCGCCTGCAAGGCCCCGATATGCCATAATAAACCAGGGGTCCGGACCGGAAGGCGCTCGACATGAATTCGACGGCACGGCTGAACAGTATCGAGAAGATGCACCGCGAGGCACTCGCGCTTGCCGAGCAGGCGCGATCCTATATCGCCTGGCAGCGATCGCTGCCGCAGCATGCGGTGCCGCTCGAGGGGCGGGCGACCTATGCCGCGGAGTCGCTCCGCATGTCGACACGGATCATTCATGTCGTGGCCTGGACGCTGGCGCAAAAGGCCGTCGCGGTGGGGGAAATCTCGAGCGAGGAGGCGCGTGGGAGCGAATACTGTCTTGGCGGCGAGGGGGTCTGCCTCGCCGATCCGGTCGGCGACCTCGACCTGCTGCCGGCCGCGATTCAGGAGATGATCGAACGCAGCGAGCGCCTTTACCGGCGCGTGCAGCGCCTCGACGACATGCTCGACAGGGCCAAAAGCGGCGCACCGACCAGCGCGCCGCCCGTGCATGACATCTGGCAGCGTATTGACGACAGGCTGAAGAACTGACCGCCCGCTGGTCTATCTCTTGAGCGTGAAGGAGCCGAAGCGCTTCTGGAAACGGGCCACCTGGCCGCCCTTGTCGACGAGACGCTGGGCGCCACCGGTCCAGGCCGGATGGGACTTGGGGTCGATCTCGAGCGTCAGCGTGTCGCCTTCCTTGCCCCAGGTCGAATAGGTCTCGAAGGTCGTGCCGTCGGTCATCACGACCTTGATCTTGTGATAATCAGGATGAATGTCTGCTTTCATGATCGCCGTCTCCGGGGGATGCGCGGGCGCGCTTATAACCGCCGCTCCGGAGGATGGCAAGCCTTTGTCTTGCGTCAGGTCCGTGTCGTGGCGGCGGCGAGCGCGACGGGGTCCGGAAGACCCCGCCACGCCTCGCGCGGCCTGCCGTGTTGAGACGGAATGCTAGCTTTCGGCCCCGGTGACACTGAGCTCGGGGCGGTAGCGCACGATCTCGGTCACCGACGATTCGACGGCATCGCCCCACTCCTGCCAGAGCCGAGAGGCCGTGTCTTCACCGAGCGCCTCGGCAACGACTGCGCGTGGATTTGCCACGACGTCAAAGTCCGACCAATCGGCCCGCGGCAGGACCAGTGTCACCAGGGGAGACGGTCCACCCGATTCGAGCCAGCTGAACAGATAGGGATGCGGCCACTCGTTCTTTTGCAGCACGCCGTGGATTTCGGCAATGGCCGAGCGCCAGGCCGCCGCCTTTCCATTTCGCAGCTTCAGGTGAACGAGTTCGTATAGCTGCCAGCTCTCCGGATCACCTGTGAGCGCGCTGATCCCAGCGTCGGGGCGTGCGATCTGCGCCTCGATGCTGGCAACATGGGGCAGCACCGTCTTCTGATAATGGGCGGCGTCCGCACGCGCAAAATCGGATGACTGGTAGCGACCGATTTCAGCCATCGTATGGCCGGAAGAGCGGATGTAAAGGCGGCCGGGAGTGGGTCCGAATTCCACAGAATAGACATTCCACTCCCAGCTGTCGCCCTGCTCACGATGCCATGCGGCATGGGCCTTGGTGGCGGCGATGAAGGCGGCACCTTCCCCAATCTTGGGCGTGACGCTGTAATGGACCGTGAAACGGCGCGTATCGTCGTCCTGGGCCAAGGCGGTGGCCGCGATGCCAGCAAATCCGACGGCCAGAAAGGCCGTGCGAACGTGGCGATTGAATCCGGTCATGGATCTCTCCTCGTCTCTGTGTGCACGTGCCGGGCACCGGGAGGCACCTCGGCAATGCGAATGGGTGAAGGCAGCGAAGGCCGCGGCGATGGGCGGGTCCTCTGCCAGGATTGCAACAGGTACAGGAACGGAGATGCCGGCCCGAATCTTCAGAACGTCCGGGCGTTGCGGGGAAATCGAGTGCCGCGCTCGCTCGCTTCGGCAAATTACATAGGCAACATGTAAAAGTAGTTCCATCAGGGGCGGGGGTCAAGAAATCATCCTGCACATCGTGCAAATGCGATGCTAGGAGGAGAGGGCGGGCAGCCGGGCGTGCCATGGCGGTGCCGATGAGGAAGGTGGCGAGGACGGGGGCATGTCGGGAGCGGGGGTGCTGTCACGGATCCAGGGGCGGAAGCCGATCTCCCTGTTTATCATCTGCCTGTGCCAGGTGGCGGCGATGGCGCTCTGGTTCGCGGGCACCGCGGTGGTGCCGCAGCTGGCGAGAGAATATGCGCTCGGCGGCACGATGGAAGCGCTCTACACCAGCGCCGTGCAGGCCGGGTTCGTCGTCGGCAGCCTCGCGAGCGCGCTTCTGACTCTCGCCGACCGGCTCGATCCACGGCGTTTCTTCATGCTGGCGGCATTCGCGGCGGCGGCCGCCAACGCGGCGCTTCTCGTGGTCGATCCGGCGTCGGAGACGGCGGTGGCCTTGCGTTTTCTGACCGGCGTCGCGATGGCCGGGATCTATCCCGTGG
>RFKS01000316.1 GCA_003694205.1 Alphaproteobacteria bacterium
GCGCCTGGGCGGCGATGGCCCGCCAGTCGCCAAAGCGCGGGCGGACATCGGCCGAGGTGGGGCCGGCGATGAACGCGCGCCGATCGATGGGGCGAAAGAGACCCGAGCGGTCGAGATCGGCGGCGGCCACGGCCGCGATATTCTCGCCCACCGCCGCCAGCGGACCGGCCGCCGTCTCGCTCGCGCCGAGGGCGACGAAGGCGGGAACGGCGATCGGAAGCGGCTCGACATTGCCGCGTGTGACATCGACGAAGAGCTGGGCCCGTGCCGGCAGGGCGGCCGCGAGCAGGGCGAGGCACAAGGTGGCGAGGCGCGCGAGATGGCGGGCTGTCGGCGACATATGTGCTCCTTGCTTGCGGTGCGCGATGTGCATGGCGGTCATCCGCTGCCGGCGAAAGTGAATTCGATCTGCCGCCAGAGTTCATACTGGCTGAGCGGCAGATTGTCATAGGGCTGGCAATTGAGCACCGCACGGCGGGCGCTTTCGGCGAAGATGCGGTAGAAGTCGCGCCCCGGGGCGGAGAGGTCGCCCGCGTCGATGAATTGCGGCGGCCGCGCGAGGCGGCCGTCGCGACGCAGCTCGATACGGATGCGCACCTGCATGTCGCCAATATCCTTGGCGCCCGCCGGCTTGAACCAGCACTGCATCATGCGTTGCCGGATGGCTGCCTCGAGCGTCGCCGTGGCGATCCGGGCCGCAAGCGCGGAGCGCTGCGGCGCCAGGGCCTTTTCCTCGGCTTTTTCGGCTGTCGGTGCCGGGGGTGGCGGTTCGCTCTTGATCGAGCGGTCGATCAGTTCGGCGACCCGCGCGGCGTCGAAACGCGGCGGCGGCTTCGGCTTGCTCCGCGGGGCGACCTTGAGCCGTGGTTTCGGGGCTGGCGGCTTCGCCTGCGGTTCGGGCGGCGGCGTGTCGGGCAGGGGCACGGATGTCGCGGTCTGCGGCTGTGGCTGCGATGCCGCCTCGGGCGGCGGCGCGGGCTGCCGCTCTTCGGATTGGGGCGCACTTTGCGCCTCCTCCTCGAGCGGGGCGCGCACGACTTCATCGATGGTCACGAATTCGACCGGGACCACGTCGGGGATGTCGGGAAGCGGGCGCCGGAGCTGGGGAAGGCCCACGATGACGGCGACGGCAAGGCCGACATGCACCACCAGACTGAGCGCCCATCCCTCGCGATAGAAATCCCTCACCATCGATTTGGTTTCGTCGACACCTTTATTGGCAAGCACACCCAGGCTGCGCTCACGGGCGGTCCGCAACCAGTGCCACCTTGCTGAAGCCGGCGGCATGCACGGCCGCCATCACCCGCATCACTTCGCCATAGGCGAGGCGCCGGTCGCCACGGACATAGACCCGCGTTTCCGTCCGGTTGCGGGTCTCGGCGATCGCCGCGAGCCGGGGCACCAGTTCCTCGAGGCCGATCGCAGTCTCCTCGATGAATATGGCCCCATTTTGATCGATGGTCACGGTGAGCGGCGTCGTGTCCTCGGGCAGCGCGGGTGCCCGGGCATCGGGAAGGTCGACGGGGACCCCGACCTGCAAGAGCGGCGCCGCGACCATGAAGACGATGAGCAGCACCAGCATGACGTCGACGAAGGGCGTGACATTGATCTCGGCGAGCGGCTTGTAGCGCGTCACACCGCGCCGGTCGCGGCGGCGAAGCTGGATCTCCATCCCTGCCATCAGCCGTTCCTCTCGTCGAGCTGGCGCGAGAGGATGGCCGAGAATTCGTCGGCGAAACCCTCGAGGCGGCCGGCGAAGCGGCTGAGGTCCGTCGCATGCTTGTTGTAGGCGACGACCGCAGGAATCGCGGCAATGAGGCCAAAAGCGGTGGCCATGAGCGCCTCGGCGATGCCCGGCGCCACCACTGCCAGACTGGTGTTGGAGGTGAGCGCGATCGACTGGAAGCTGTTCATGATGCCCCACACGGTGCCGAAGAGACCGACGAAGGGCGCCGCCGAGCCGACGGTGGCGAGAAAGCCGGTGTGGCCCTCGAGCCGCTCCATCTCGCGTGCGATGGCCACCCGCATCACCTTGTTGACGCGATCCTCGATACCGATGCGGTGTGCTGCCCCGACGGGGGCCTTGAGCGAGCGCTGCCACTCGCGCATGGCGGCGACGAAGACCATGGCGAAGGGATGGGTGATGCGCGACCGGAGACTTTCATAGAGCTCCTCCGGCGCGGTGCCGGACCAGAACGAGTCCTCGAACGCATCGGCCTCGGCGTTGACCCGCCGAAGACGCAGCCAGGTGGCGAAAATGATGGTCCAGCTCCATAGCGAGGCGAGGAGCAGAATGAGAACCACTGCCTGGACCACGATATCGGCCTGGGTGATCATGCCCCAGACCGAGAAGTCGCCGCGGCTTCCCGCGAGTTGGCTCGCGTCAATCGCTCCCTGCATCGGCTGTCATCTCCGCAATTCCGGATCCGTCGTCATCCCGCACCGCGACTGTGGCGAGTTTGCGGCGCCAGTCGGCGGGCATTCGGCGTGGGCGCCCCCGCTCATCGACCAGTGCCACACGAAAGCGGGCGCGCGCGATCGTCGTGCCGTCGCGCGCGATCCACTGTCGCGCGTCAACATAGGCCGCCGCCACCTTCACCACCTCGGAATGGACGGTCAAGGCATCATCGAGAAGGGCCGGGGCAAGATAGTCGATCTCCATGTGGCGGACGGCGAAGCCGACCCGTGCCCCGGGATCCGGGTCGCGCCAGGCCGCCGCATGGTCGATGCCAAGAGCGCGCAACATCTCCGAGCGTCCACGCTCGAAAAAGCGCACGAAATTGCCATGATAGACGATGCCGCCGGCGTCGGTGTCCTCGTAATAGACGCGCAGCGGCAACAGGTGGCGGTTGCCCAAAAGATGACCGCCGGCGGGTCGGGTGTCGCTCATGCCCCGTCTTCCCCTTCGGCAAAGAGATCGCCGGCGCCGCCACCACGCGATGGCGGCACGAGACCGAGATGGCGATAGCCGGCTGCCGTCAGCATGCGGCCGCGCGGCGTGCGCTGCACGAATCCCTTCTGGATGAGATAGGGCTCGATGATGTCCTCGATTGCGTCCTTGGGTTCGGACAACGCCGCGGCGAGCGTCTCGATACCCACCGGGCCGCCCGAATAGGTCTCGCCGATGCAGCCGAGATAGCGATGGTCCATGGCGTCGAGTCCGGCGCGGTCGACCTCGAGGCGCTGCAGGGCCGCGTCGGCCGCAATTCTGTCGACCTCGCCGCGCCCGGCGACGGCGGCGAAGTCGCGCACCCGTCGCAAGAGCCGCCCGGCGATGCGCGGCGTGCCGCGCGAGCGCGCCGCGATCTCCCGCGCTCCGTCCTCGGTGAGCACAAGTCCGAGAATGCGCGCGCCGCGGCGCACCACCTCGACGAGTTCCTCGACCGCGTAGAAATCGAGCCGGGTCGGGATGCCGAAGCGGTCGCGCAGCGGGTTGGTGAGAAGACCGAGCCGCGTCGTCGCCCCGATCAGCGTGAAAGGTGGCAGGTCGATCTTGACCGAGCGCGCGGCCGGCCCCTCGCCGATGATGAGATCGAGCTGGAAATCCTCCATCGCCGGATAGAGGATCTCCTCGACGGCGGGGTTGAGGCGGTGGATCTCGTCGATGAACAGGACGTCGCGGGGCTCGAGATTGGTGAGCAGGGCGGCGAGATCGCCGGCGCGCGCAATGACCGGGCCCGAGGTGGCGCGGAAGCCGACCCCGAGCTCGCGGGCGACGATCTGCGCCAACGTCGTCTTGCCAAGCCCCGGCGGGCCGAAGAAGAGCGCGTGATCGAGCGCCTCGCCGCGCGCCCGTGCGGCCTCGATGAAGACGCGCAGATTCTCGCACGCCGCCCGCTGGCCGATGAAATCGTCGAGCCGCTGTGGCCGCATCCCGGCGTCGAGCGCGTCGTCCGCCGCCGCGGCGGGATCTATGACGCGTTCACTCATTTGCCGAGCTCCCTGAGTCCGGCGCGAATGAGCTCGGCGACCGGAGTCTCGGGCGCAAGCGTTCCGGCAACCCGCATCACCGCGCTGTAGGCCTCGGCACGACCGTAGCCAAGATGGACGAGCGCACTGACCGCATCCTCGGCGACACCGCCTTCGAGGGTGCCCGCGCCCCCTTCGGGCAGGGGCACGCCCTTGGGCGCGAAGGCGATGCCGGCGACCTTGTCCTTGAGCTCGCTGACGATGCGCTGCGCGAGCTTCGGCCCGACGCCCTGTGCCCGCGCGACGGCGGCCTTGTCACCGGCGGCGATTGCCATTTCGAGCGCGTCGGCGTCGAGCACCGAGAGGATGGCGAGCGCGACCTTCGCCC
>RFKS01000317.1 GCA_003694205.1 Alphaproteobacteria bacterium
ATCGAGGGCGCGGCGGGCGGTGGAGGGGACCGGCTCGCCGGCCATGCGCTCGCGCGCCCGCAGCGAAAGCGCCTCCGCGAGCGGCACATCGCCGGGCTCGCTCACGCGGTCGAGCCCGATCTCGCGGCAGTGCCGGTCGAGCGCCTGCGCGAGATTGTCGCGCACGCCCGCCATCATGCGGGCGCCGAGCACCTCGACCCGGGTCTGCTCGAGGCGGTCGTAGACGGCGCGCGCAATCATGCCCGAGGGGGCGTGGCTGCGGTGCAGGTCCGTGTTGTGAAAGCGCAGGCGCATGGCAAGGCCATCGGCCTGGCCGCGCAGCACCGCTACATCGTCCGGCGCGAGCCGCGGCGGCGGTGCCTTGAGATGCGCCTCGTCACCGCTGACATGCGGCCGCTCCGGTCCGAAGCTGACCTTGAGACCGGGTCTATCCGCAAGCGCGCGAGTCGCCGCCGAGAGGGCGCGCCGGAAGGTCTCGCCTGTTGTTTTTGCGCTCAATTTGGACGATCCCGCCGCGGTTCTCAGGCCGGGGTCCGCACCGCTCCCGGCGCGGCCTCGGGAAGATCCTGGCCGAAGCAGCGCTGGAAATATTCGGCGACCAGCGGCCGCTCGGCCTCGTCGCACTTGTTGAGGAAGGTGACGCGGAAGGCAAATCCGATATCGTGAAAGATCTCGGCATTCTGCGCCCAGGTGAGCACGGTGCGCGGGCTCATCACGGTCGAGATGTCGCCGGCAATGAAGCCGGCGCGGGTGAGGTCGGCGACGCGCACCATCTGCGACACGGTCTTCCTCCCCTCCTCGGTCCGGTAGCTCGGGACCTTGGAGAGCACGATCTCGGTCTCCGTGTCGTGCGGCAGATAGTTGAGCGTGACGACGATGTTCCAGCGGTCCATCTGGCCCTGATTGATCTGCTGCGTGCCGTGATAGAGACCGGTCGTGTCGCCAAGCCCGACGGTGTTCGAGGTGGCGAACAGACGGAAGGCGGGATGCGGCCGGATGACCCGATTCTGGTCGAGCAGGGTGAGGCGACCCTCGACCTCGAGCACGCGCTGGATGACGAACATGACGTCGGGTCGTCCGGCGTCGTATTCGTCGAAGACGAGCGCCGTCGGCGTCTGCAGGGCCCAGGGAAGAAGCCCCTCACGGAATTCGGTTACCTGCTTGCCGTCGCGCAGCACGATGGCGTCCTTGCCGACGAGATCGATGCGGCTGATATGGCTGTCGAGATTGATACGAACGCAGGGCCAGTTGAGACGCGAAGCGACCTGCTCGATATGGGTCGACTTTCCGGTCCCGTGATAGCCCTGGATCATGACCCGGCGATTGTGCGCGAAACCGGCGAGGATGGCAGCCGTCGTTTCGGGGTCAAAGACATAGGCCTCGTCGCGGTCGGGCACATGCTCTGTCGGTTCCGAAAAGGCCGGAACCTCCATGTCGAGGTCGAGGCCGAAAACCTCGCGGACCTTGACCCTGCTGTCTGGCAATGCGTAGTTCGAAAGCGTTTCGGAAGCTGTCACGATCTTTCCCTAATCGACACCCGGAGCGCGGCGCCGCGATGGCGGCGGCCGGGCACACATACTTTCCACGAGCCTCTATATCGGGTATCGCAGCGCACAAGACAAGAATGGCGCGGAGGATGGGACATGGCGGACAGGACGCCGAGCGAAAGCGGGCCGGTGGCCAAAAGACTTGAAGACAAGCTGCGCGCCGCCTTTGCGCCGCTCCACCTTGCGATCATCGACGAGTCGGCGCGGCATCGCGGCCATGCCGGCGCACGCCCGGAAGGCGAGACCCATTTCCGGGTCGAGATGGTGAGTGCGATTTTTTGCGGCAAGAGCCGGCTCGAGCGGCAGCGCCTCGTTTACGCGGCGCTGGCCGAAGAACTGCGCGAACGGGTTCATGCGCTCGTCCTCGAGCTCCGGGCGCCCGAGGAGACTTGACGCTTGCGGTCCGAGCGTGTAACAGCCGCCGCGACTGGCGGGCCGTGAGCGCCCCGCGATAGACGATTCCAGGCGAGAGGAAGGGAAGATGTCGCGCATTTGCGAACTGTCGGGCAAGCGGGTGGCGACGGGCATGAACGTCAGCCACAGCCATATCCGCTCCAAGCGGCGCTTCATGCCCAATCTGGCGCGCGTGCGACTGACCAGCGAGGCGCTCGGACGGCAGGTGCGCTTGCGGATCGCGGCGAGCACGCTCAGAAGCGTCGACCATGCGCACGGGCTCGACGGATATCTCCTCAAGACGCCGGACCGCAATCTGTCGCTCAAGGCGCGGCGCCTCAAGGCCGAAATCCGGAAAAGGCTGGCGGCCAAGACGGACGCCTGAGAGGGCGCGCTCTTGCCTCTCTTTCCCTCCGTCCGGCGATCTTCGGTCGTCATTCGCCATTCATCCTGAAGATTGACCCTCGGCTCGCGCGATGAGCCCGCGGCCCATGGCGACGGCTCAGGGGCCGGGCAGCTCATCGCTGTCGTCGACGAGGGCGAAGACCAGCAGCATCGTCCGCTGCAGCGGATTGAAATTGTCGTCGGAGATGAGATAGAGGAGCGTCCGCCCGGTGCCGTCGCGCCGCACGGCGAGGCCCTCGAGATTGTCGACCGTCAGCGGTGGCGCGAGGCGGGCAAGCTCCTCGCCCCGGAGCACCGAATCGGCCGCAACGGCGCCCGCCGGAATGCGGTGCAGGAGCACGGTGACGCCACGAACACGTGTGAAGTTGCGCAACAGGAGAAGAATATCGCCCTCCGGCAATCGTGCCGCCGCGGTGGCACCGAAGCCCTTGGGCGCCGCATAGGCGAGCGCCGCGGCGCGCCCGTCGGGATCGAGAAGCCAGGCCCGCTTCAGGCCGGGGCCTGCACTGCGCTCTTCCGAGAACAGCAGCAGACGCCCGTCGGCGAGCCGGACGCCGGCTTCAAGCCCGCCATTGGGCGGATTGTCGAGCACCTGCGCCGGCACCTGCACGCGCTCTCCGTGCTGATGGAGGAGGGTCGGGACGTCCTGCCAGGGGGCGGTATCGGGATAGAAGAGGAGGCGCTGATGATGCTCGAAGGCAACGATGAAGCCGCCGGGCACGCCGATCAGGGCCTCGGCATCCCGATCCTCCTTCGCAACGAGCGGGCCGTTGGGCCCGCGAAGGGGCGCCATCCACGCATCGGTGATGCCGACGGGAAGGCTGTCCTCGAGATGCAGGCGGGCCGACAGCCAGAAGGCGCCATCGGAAAGGGCGAGGATGTGCGTGCCCGCATCGTCGACGGCGAGACCGGAGAATCCGCCGAATTCGGGTCTGTCGCTCTTGAGCTCGAGCCCGGCAAGGAATTCGAGCGCGCCGATCCGCCGGCCGCGCTCCGGGCGCGGTGGCGTATAGAGGTCGAGCGGCCGCGACGCCACCGTGACCGGCCCGTCGACGGGAGCCTCGTCGGTGAAGACGGCGACCGCGAAGTAACCCGTAAGGGCCGCCGCGAGCACAAGCGCGATCCTGGTCAGGGCGTGCATCTCCGCCATTGCCCGTTCCGCTCCCTCTGCCCCGGCCGCAATCTGCGGCCGCCGCCACTATCGGCGAGGGGCGCCCGGCTGGCAAGGCAGGCCGTGCGGCTGCGTGACAGCGGAGCCGATGGCAGCTAGAGAAGGCGGCGATGAGCGACGGGCCTCGTGACATATTCGATCGCATGCTGCTGCGGCGGCGGCGGGCGGCGGCTGCGCCCCGCATGGCCGAGGCCGGGTTCCTCCACCGCGAGGTCGCCCACCGCCTGCGCGAGCGCCTCGATGACATCGCGCGCCGCTTCGATCAGGCGCTTGCCGTCGGCTGGGAGGATCGGGAGCGGCCGCCGGCGCCCTGGACGGTCTATGCCGATCTGGCGCCTGAACGGCTTGCCGGCGCTCCGGGACCCTGCGTCGCGGTCGACGAGGAGGCGCTTCCCTTCGCGCCGCACGCCTTCGATCTGGTGCTTGCCAATCTGACCCTGCACTGGGTGAACGACCTGCCCGGCGCGCTTGTCCAGTATCACCGGGCCCTGAGGCCGGACGGTCTGTTTCTTGCCGCCCTCTTCGGGGGCGAGACGCTGGCGGCCCTGCGCCGCGCTCTCATGGAAGCCGAGATCGCGATGCGTGGCGGTGCCAGCCCGCGCGTTGCGCCGATGGCCGAAATCCGCGATCTCGGTGCGCTTCTGCAGCGCGCCGGATTCGCCATGCCGGTGGTCGACATCGAGACCATCCGGGTCAGCTATGCCAATGCCCTGCGGCTGATGCAGGACCTCCGCGCGATGGGCGAGTCCAATGTCCTTCATGCCCGTCACCGGGGCTTGACCTCGCCGGCGCTGCTACAGCGCGCGGCGGCGCTCTACCACGAGCGGCATGCGGATGCGGAGGGGCGCATCGCGGCGCGCTTCGACGTCCATTTCCTCACCGCATGGGCACGGGCACCGGGTCAGCCGCAACCGAAGCGCCGTGGCAGTGCCACCATGCGCCTGGCGGACGCGCTGGCGGCCGCGCGGAAGGGGCGCGATGACGCTTGAATCCGCTCCTGCGGCCATGCTTTTGTCGCAATGGACTGGCACAGCCGGAAAGGCTCGATCCCGGGGGGCATGGGGGCTATTGTGCGCGAAAGGAGGCACGCATGACGGCAACCATCGCACTCGTCGATGATGATCGGAACATTCTCACATCGGTGACGGTCGCGCTCGAGGCTGAGGGATTTCATGTCCGTACCTATCCCGATGGCGACAAGGCGCTGACCGCGCTCAGCGAGAAGCCCGCCGATCTCGCCGTGCTCGATATCAAGATGCCGCGCATGGACGGCATGGAGCTCCTGCGCCGGCTGCGCGAGGTGACCGACATGCCGGTCATCTTTCTCACCTCGAAGGACGACGAGATCGACGAGCTTCTCGGGCTCAAGATGGGCGCCGACGACTATGTCGGGAAACCATTCTCGCAGCGCCTCCTGATCGAACGTATCCGCGCCGTTCTGCGCCGGGTCGAGGCGGCGAAAGCACGGGGCGAGGACGATGGCAAGGATGACGAGGCGGAACGCACCCTGGTGCGTGGCAAGCTGACGCTCGATCCCTTGCGCCATCGTGTCACCTGGGACGGCAAGGAGGTGACCCTGACGGTGACCGAATTTCTCATTCTCGAGGCGCTGGCGCAGCGCCCCGGACATGTGAAGAGCCGCGACCAGCTCATGGACGCGGCCTATTCCGACGACGTCTATGTCGATGACCGCACGATCGACAGTCATATCAAACGGTTGCGCAAGAAGTTCCGGGCCGTCGATCCGGAGTTCAAGGCGATCGAGACCCTGTACGGCGTCGGCTACCGGTATCGCGAGTCGTAATGGCGGCGGAGGCGGGCAGGCCGGACGCATCGCCGCCGCCGCGACCGCGCCGCCGTCGCGGTCCGATCTCGCCGCTGGTGCGGCGCGTGCTGGTCGTCAATCTGTTTGCGCTCCTGATCCTCGTCGGCGGCATTTTCTACCTGACCCAGTTTCGCGAGCGGCTGATCGAGCGCCGCCTCGAGCAGTTGCAGATACAGGCCGACATTCTCGCCGGCGCGATCGGCGAATCGGCGACCGGCGGCCCCGAGGCAAGCAGTATCGACAAGGCTGCAGCGCGACAGATCATCGGGCGCCTCGTCGGACCGACCGAGACCCGGGCCCGGCTCTTCGATCTCGCCGGCAATCTCATGGTCGACAGCCGCTTTCTCGCCTCCTCGCGCGCCGTTATCGCGGAAAACCTGCCGCCGCTCGGGGCGAGCCGCAGTCTCGAGGAGCGCTTTCTCGATCTCGTCAACGAGCTTCTCGATCTCGCCGCCCGTCGGCCCGACGTGGCCCCCTATAGCGAGGCGCCGCAGCAGCATGCGAGCGACTATATCGAGGTCGTCTCGGCGCTCGCCGGCGAGCCGATGACGCAGATCCGTCGCCTCGACGAGGATACGCTGCTGCTCTCGGCCGCGGTTCCTGTGCAACGTTTCCGTCGCGTCTTGGGAGCGCTCATGCTCAGTGCCGACACCGAGGATATCGAGGACATCGTGCGCGCCGAGCAGATCACGATCCTGAAGGTCTTCGGCATCTCCTTCGCGATCACGCTGCTACTGTCCATCTTTCTCGCCTCGACCATCGCGCGTCCGGTGCGCAAGCTGGCGCAGGCGGCGGAACATGTCCGCTATGGGCTCGGCCGCGAGCAGACGCTGCCGCAGATCGAACGCAATGACGAGATCGGCGACCTCTCGGCGACACTCAAGGAAATGACCGAGGCGCTCTATCGCCAGATCGACGCTACGGAGGCCTTTGCCGCGGATGTGGCGCACGAGCTCAAGAACCCGCTGTCGTCGCTGCGATCCGCCGTGGAATCCCTCGGGCGCACGCGCGACGAGTCAGTGCAGGCCCGGCTTCTGGCGATCATCGCGGAGGATGTGCGGCGACTCGATCGCCTGATCACCGACATCTCCGACGCCTCGCGGCTCGATGCCGAACTGACCCGCGGCCGGATGGAAGAGGTCGACCTCGGCGCCCTTGTCGCGACCCTGGTCGACGCCTATCGCAGCCGCGACGCCGGGGGCGGTGTGACGATCGTGTTCGCACCGCCGCCCGCCGGCCGCTTTCGGGTCCGCGGACTGGAAAGCCGGCTCGGGCAGGTGATCGCCAATCTCATCGACAACGCCATCTCCTTCTGCCCTGCCGGTGCCACGGTCACCGTGACCCTCAGCCGCAAGGGGGATCATATCGAACTTGTCGTCGAGGACGAGGGTCCGGGATTACCGGCCGACGCCGACCGGATCTTCGAACGCTTCTATTCCGAACGGCCGGACCAGGAAGCGTTCGGCACCCACTCCGGTCTCGGGCTTTCCATCTCGAAGCAGATTGTCGAGGCGCATCGGGGAACGATTCGCGCCGAAAACAGGGTGGAGCCCGACGCCGCGACGGGTGAGAGCCGGGTCCTTGGCGCGCGCTTTATCGTCACGTTGCCGCGTGCCTGACGCCAGCGGCCGCAAGCCGGTTGACCTCGTCGCATGGTTGCCGCCACCCTCGCTCCATGGAGCTCGTGCATGCAAGCTGCGTCGCCATCGCCGGCAGGGCCGTTCTCATCCGCGGCCCGTCTGGCAGCGGCAAGTCTGATCTCGCCTTGCGCCTGATCGATCACGGGGCGGAGCTGGTGGCCGATGACTTCGTCGAGCTTCGGGCGGAGAAGGCACGGGTCCTCGCGACATCGCCGGAGCGACTTGCCGGACTCATCGAGGTCCGGGGGCTCGGGCTCGTGCGCATGCCCTGTTGCCGGCAGGCAGCGCTCGCGCTTGTCGTCGACCTGTCGCCACCGGACGAGGTGCGGCGGCTTCCCGATCAGGAAAGCGAGCGCATCTGCGGCGTCGATGTGCCGCATCTGGCATTGGTCGCGCATGAGGTCTCGGCGCCGGCGAAGATTCGGCTTATGCTGCGGCTCCTCGACGCCTCGCAGGGAGGAGATTATGGGCTCGAGCCCCTCTAGCAGAAAGCCGCGGCAGCGCCTGCTCGTCATCACCGGGATGAGCGGGGCGGGC
>RFKS01000318.1 GCA_003694205.1 Alphaproteobacteria bacterium
GCCGGGATGCGAATATCCGCTCATACACCGGGACTTCGTTTACTTTCAAGAAAATAAAATGCTTATTGCGGCGTCGTTGATGAATATTCGGATGCGAAGACAAGAGACATGGTAATGGCGTCTTCCCTCGCCCCGCAACTACGACGATAATAATCGCGGCGCCTCCCCACTTCGACAAATCCGAGGCGCCTGTAAAAGCGACAAGCGCGGATGTTTTCCTCGCGCACCTCGAGAAACAGTCTCGCAACACCCAGCCGGGCGCAATGCGCCCTTGCGGCCGCCATGAGCTGCCCCCCGATGCCATGGGACTGGAAGGCCGGTTCGACGCCGATCGACAGGAGCTCCGCCTCGTCGGCAGCGCAGCGCAGGAGGGCATAGCCGCAGGGCGCGTCACCCGCCCGGGCGAGAAGGCAGGCGACGCCGGGCACACGCAAGATCGCGTAGAGATCCCCTGTCGACCATCTTTCGCCGGTGTCGGCCGCAAAGACCCGTTCGTGCAGGGCCGCAAGCACCGCTGCCGCAGCGGGACCGAGTGTCTCGATGCGCACCCTGGCGCGCGGTCGCGCTGCGCTCATGGCACGATCCCGGCGCCAATGGCATTGGCCTGCGGCCGGGCATCGGGTGGACGCAGATAGAGCGGCACCGGCGGCGTGCGCCAGCGCTCGGCCGGCGCCGTGCGGGCCAGCGCGAGAAGCGCCCGTGCCGACCCGCCCGACGGTATGTCGTGGACCCGCCATCCCGACAGATGCGGGGCGAGCAGGCGCGCCCCGCTACCGACAAGAACGCCCCGTTCGAAGGCAATCCCCGGCGCCGCCATCGCGGCCTTGCACAGCGCCGGAGCAGCGAGCGGCGCGCCCGTGGACGAAAAGGGCTGCACAAAGATCATGCCGCCTCGGCTCGCGATGGCGGCGACAATCACATCGCCACCGGCAGCGTCCCGCACCGTCCGGGCAAGAATCTCGAGGCTCGAGAACCCGGCCACCGGTACGCCAAGCGCAAGCGCGAGCCCGCGCGCCGCCGCCACCGATATGCGGACCCCGGTGAAGCTGCCCGGTCCGATGGCGCAGGCGATGCGCGTCAAATCCGCCATCCGCGCGCCGGCCGCGGCGAGCAGATCGGCGATCCTTGCGAAGAGGACATCGCCCTGTCCCCGCGGCATCGGCTCGTCGACGACCATCGGCTCGACGCCCTGATCCGCGGCCAACGCCAGCACGAGGGAGGCCTGGGTGGTATCAAGGGCAAGCAGCATGGAGGACGGTCCGGTGGCCAGCGGCCGCTAGAGGATCCGGCACGCCTCGGCGAAGCCGAGCCGCGGGCCGCGCGGAAAGAGCAGCTCCTCTGAGCCATAGCCGAGCGCACACAGAAAGTTCGACTTCACGTCACCTTCAGGGAAGAATTCCCGGTCCACGCCGGCATTGTCGAAGCCGCTCATAGGGCCGCAATCGAGACCGAGCGCACGCGCCGCCATGATGAGATAGGCTCCCTGAAGTGTGCTGTTGCGGAATGCCGTCTCCTCGGCAACCCGCGGATCCTTGGCGAACCAGTCACGCGCCTCCGGCTTGTGCGGAAAAAGCTCAGCGAGGCGCTCGTAGAATCGCGTGTCGTAGGCGATGATCGTCACCACGGGCGCGGTCATCGCCTTTTCCACATTGCCTTCCATCAGATGCGGACGCAGCCGCTCCTTGGCTTGCCGCGACTTGAGGAACAGGAAGCGCCCGGGCTGGCAGTTGGCGCTCGTCGGCCCCCATTTCAGAAGCTCATAGAGGGCCTCGATCGTGACGTCGGAGACGGGCTCGTCGCGCCAGCGGTTGTAGGACCGCGCCTGGCGAAACAGGGTATCGAGAGCCGCATCGGACAGGATCGGGCGCACGGCGACCTCCGTGATGATCTTGCACGGCCACCGGATTCGGCCGAGACTGCCATCCTCGCGGCAGCAGCGGGACTATAGAACGGTGTGGAACAGCGTGCAAAACCTCTTCGCCCGGATAGCGATCGTCGCCAGCGTCATCCTGTCGGCACCGGCGGCGGCACAGGATCTCGCCGCATTCGACCGTCACGATGCGGTGATTCTCATCTATCACCGCTTCGGCGAGCCGGATCTGCCATCGACCAACATCCGCACCGAGCAGTTCGAGGCCCAGCTCGCGGCGCTCGCCGCGGGCGACTACAGCGTGCTGCCCCTGGCCGATATCGTCCGCGCCTTCGCCGACGGGTCCGCGCTGCCGGAAAAGGCGGTGGCGATCACCGTCGATGATGCCTATCGGAGCTTTGCCGATACCGCCTGGCCACTGCTCCGGAAATACGGATTCCCGGCGACCCTCTTCGTCGCCACCGACCCGGTGGACGAGGGATTCAGCCGCTATCTCGACTGGGAGACGATTCGCCGCCTGCACCGGGAGGGCGTGGCAATCGGTCATCACGGGGCAGCGCATCTGCACCTGATCGACGCCGGCATCGACGCCGCGCGTGCCGATATCGCCCGCGCCAGCGAGCGCTTTCGCGCCGAGCTCGGCTTCGTGCCCGACCTCTTCGCATATCCCTATGGCGAATACAGTCGTGACCTCGCCGAGCTCGTGCATCGCATGGGCTTCACCGCCGCCATGGCGCAGTATTCCGGGGTCGCGGCCGCGGGCGGCGACCGCTTCGCCCTGCCCCGCTTTCCCCTCAACGAGCACTATTCGACGCCGGCCCGCTTCCGTCTCATCGTCAATGCCCGGGCGCTGCCGGTGACCGACGTCCTTCCTTCCGACACCGTGCTGACGCCCGCAAGCAACCCGCCGGCCTACGGCTTCACGCTGACGACCGATATTCCCGGGCTCCGGGCGCTTGCCTGCTATCCGAGCCACAGCGGGCCGGCGGCGATCACGTTCCTGCCCGGGCGGCGCGTCGAGGTGCGTGTTGACAGGCCCTTCCCCAAGGGACGTGGCCGCATCAACTGCACGCTGCCCGGAGGTGACCGGCGCTGGTTCTGGCTCGGTCGTTTCTTCTATGTCCCGAAGGGGGAGCAGGCAGACGTGGACTGAACCGCCATTCCGCCCGCCCACGCACCGTGAAGCCATGAAAAGGGGCCCTCCCGCCGTGCAGGAAGGCCCCTCCTTGATTCCCTTTTCGTGAACGATCAGGCGGCGCGGATGGTGGCGAGGAACTCCTCGACCTGGTGCCTGAGATCGTCCGACTGCCGGGCCAGCGATTGCGCCGAGCCGAGAACCTGGCTCGCCGCCGCCCCGGTCGTCGCCGCCCCTTCGGAAAGGCCGACCATGTCGCGGGCGATTTCCTGGGCGCCGACCGAGACCTCGGACACATTGCGCGCGATCTCCTGGGTCGAGGCATCCTGCTCCTCGACCGCCGAGGCGATCGACACCGCCGTCGAGTCGATCTCGGCGATGATTGCCTGGATCGCCTCGATGGCCTCCACCGCCTTGCTGGTCGCACCCTGCATGCCGGCGATCTGGCCGGAGATCTCGCTCGTCGCCTTGGCGGTCTGGTTGGCCAGCGACTTGACCTCGCTCGCCACCACCGCAAAGCCCTTGCCGGCCTCGCCGGCGCGCGCCGCCTCGATGGTGGCGTTGAGGGCGAGCAGGTTGGTCTGCTCGGCGATGTCGTTGATGAGATTGACCACATCGCCGATCCGCTGCGCCGCCTCGACGAGCTCGCGAATGTCGGTCGAGGCCCGCTCGGTGCGCGTCACCGCATCCTTGGCGGAGCTCGAGGACTGGTTGGTCTGGGCCGCGATCTCGCGCACCGAGGCGCTCAGCTCCTCGGCAGCGCTGGCCACCATCTGCAGGCTGTTCGTTGCCTGCTCGGCGGTGGTCGTGATGACACCCGACTTCTCTGTCGTGTCTTCCGCCGTCTCGGCCAGCTCCTGTGCCGCGCGCTCCATCTCC
>RFKS01000319.1 GCA_003694205.1 Alphaproteobacteria bacterium
CGGGTGGCGGGCAAGTCGGATGCTAAGGCAACCAAGGAATTGAAGCGGTTGGAACCGACAACCTTGGCCTGACGCGTCCGCGGTTCGTGGAAATCGCCGCGCGGCGCGGTGCCGGCCGGTGGTGGCCGCTCGGCGGCAGCGTCCGTTCAGCGACCGCCGCCGTCTGGCGGTTGTCGGGCGTCTTCCGGTGGCGTTGCCGGCGTCTTGAGTTCCTCGGGAATATTTGCGCTCCGCACCTCGGTGCCGCCGGCGAGCTGATCGAAGAGCTTTTGCATGGCCTCCGGGACACGCTTCGAATCTGGTGTCCAGAGGGCATAGGACCAGTTCGCGAAGGTCTTGCGGTCGTCGCGATAGGCGGCGATCTCGTCCGGCTTGAGATGATCGCGATAGGTGCGGAAAACGATGCTCAGCGTGAGGTCCCTCCCTTCCCGTTCGGTCTCGAAGGAAAAGAGATAGGCATCGCGCTCGAGACGCTCGTTCATCGGGGTGATCGTCATGCCCTCGGGCAGGCGGATATGGTAGCGCTCGCGCACATCCTGCGGGAATGGCAGGGCATAGGGTACACTGCGTGCGGCGTCGCTTTCGGACACCGACGGGGCGAAGTCCCTGAGCCAGAGCGGCCACGCCTCGAAGCCGTAGCGTGCCTTCTCCTTGTCCCAGACCCAGAAATAGCGCGCCTTGAAGTCCTGTGCGACGACAATGCGGTTGTCGACATAGCTGTCGGTTACGATCGGCTCGCCGTCGGCCTCGACATAGTCCCCGAGCGACTTCACCTTGGCGAGATAGGTCTGGGTGATGACGGACGGGCTCGAGCTGTCGAGAAGTCCTCGCACGTGATCGGCGGAAAGCCCGGCATAGCTCACCGTGAACGTCGCCTTGCGGCCGCTTCGAAGATCGACATCGGTGGCCATGTCGATGTCGTATCCGTCGGGCCCCACCGTGCGGGGAACGGGAAGCGGAACCAAATCCGTCTGCCCGGCGCGCAGGGGCAGGACGAGATTCGTCCGCGCCTGTTCGTAGGAGGGGCGGGTCGCATCGCGAGGTGTGCCGGTGGCGTCGACCCACTGCGTCTCGCCGCCAATCTCCGCCGCTAGGATCAGATGATCGAAGGCGAGGGGCGTCGGAATCTCCGGATCGACATAGCCGGTCGAGATCTGGGCGAGTGCCGGATAGGCCTCGATTCCGACCGCCTCCAGCATCGCCAGCAGGAGGTTCACCTTGTCCTTGCAGTCGCCCCAGCGCCGCGTCAGGACGTCGCCGGGAGCGAAGGGCCGGTAACCGTTGCGGCTGAGCCCCGGCCCCAGATACTTGACCTTGCCCTGCACAAAGGCGGCCAGGCGCGCGAGTTTCTCATTTGGGTCCTGAACACCCGCCGTGAGCTCGCGTGCCTTTGCCGCCACCTTGTCGTCGACCGGCCCGGGAGCGATGAGGCGCTCGCGTCCCCAGGCGACGACATCGCCCCAGTTCGCGGCGCCACTGACGATCGTCATCGGCTCGGCATAATACCAGGGGGGAACATGATCCGGCGTTTCCGCCGCCGGTTCGACATTTTCGGCGTGATAAAGGTACTCGACACGCTCGCCCTCGACCCGCTTCTCGGGCGCAACGGCGCCGCCCACGACATGGAGGGACACCGGATGCAGGGTGTCGGTGACGATGCGCCGATAGAGATGCCCGATCGGGACCGTGGGGCTATCCTTGTAGATGTCGGTGCGCTGGTCCTCGAGCCCCGGGCTGTCGCCGCTGATAAGCGTCGCGAACTCGAGCAGATCACCGACCCGCAGGTCCGGCACATAGATGACGACAACGGTCGCGTCCGCGGCCAGTTCGCCCTGAAGATTGCTGGCGCTGTTCACCACCTGCACCATCGCCCGGTCGGCGACGTCGATCGGTTCGCCGTCGCGCCAGATCCGGAAGGCGCCGATGCGCAGCGTCTGGCTGCCATTGTAATAGACGCCGTAAAGGATCGACGAGGGTGCGATGCCGGCCTTCGAATAGACCGCGTAGACGGTGCGCTGGTAGCGCGCGAATGTGCCGCCCGAGAAATTGACCTGGCCTTCGAGAAGGCGAATGGCAACCCCATCCTCGGGGGCGTCAGCGGCGTCCGGATCAGCGGGGGCGTGGTCGAATTCGTAAACCTCGACCCAGTCGGGGACGGGAGCGAATTCGAGCGTCGTACTGGCAACGCCGGGTGCCGCGAGGGCCGACCCGGCAATCGCAAGGAGGCCGGCAAGAAACGAAGCGAGACCGGCCGCAAGACCCCTCCCGTACTGTTCCGCCAGCACGGCTTGCCGCATGCACATCGTCATGGTCCTCCACCTCCCCACAGCCATGCCGACAGAGATCAGTCTTTCTGTCGAGCAAAGGTGGTGTCAAGTCACATGCCCGTTTCACCATTTCACATCAGCCGGCTGCGGAAAGTTTAGTTGCGCCGGCCCGTATCATCCGGGACACAGTGAAGGCAGACTGGGGGGTGGCGTGCAGCGATGCCGTGTCAACAGGAAGGAAATTTCATGGCTCTGATCCGACTGGCGGCGCTCGTCGCCGCCCTTGTCGCAACGCCGGTGCTTGCCGCCGACCTCTATGAGCTCGATCCCGCGCATAGTGAGGTCGCCTTCGCCGTCGACCGCTTCGGCTTCAACAAGGTGCTCGGCGATTTCACCGATGTCACCGGGCGGCTCCTGCTCGACGTCGACAATCCGGAAGCGAGCACGATCGAGGCGCGCATCGGGACGGCGAGCCTCGACACCGGCGACGCCGAGCGCGATCAGCATGTCGCCGGGCCCTTCTGGCTCAAGACCGAAAAGTTTCCCGAGATCCGCTTTCGCTCGACAGCCGTCGAGCGCACAGGGGAAAACACGGCCCGCGTCACGGGAGACCTCAGCCTGCTCGGTGCGACGCACCCGATTGCGATGGAGGTGACGCTCAACCGTATGGGCACCGATCCTGCGACCAAGCGCCAAGCGGTCGGGTTTTCCGCGACGGCTCGCCTCATGCGCAGTGCCTTCGGCAGCAGGACGGCGCTCGGCATGGTCGGGGACGAGGTGACGATCCGCATCGAGGCGCTGGCGCACAAGGTCGAACCGGCCAAGTGATGATCTTGTAACGCACGGCCGGCAGGGGCGGTCGCCGCGCCGCATTGTCAGCATCGGAAAAAAGCCATAGGCTCGGCCCGAGACAAGGCCGGGGCCGGCTGCCGCTCGTGTGTTGCGAGAGAGGCGCCACGTGCCGGTGATCGAAAAAGAGGAGGGGGAGGTCATGCGGAGCATCCTGCGCACAGTCATGTCCGGTCATCTGGCGATTTTCGCCATTCTGCTCCCGCTTTTTGCGGTGGCCGGATTTCAAGGTCCCGCCCGCGCGGCGGACATGGTGCCCGGCTCCTATCTCGAGGGCCTCGAATGGCGCATGATCGGACCCTGGCGCGGCGGCCGGGCGACCGCGGTCGCCGGGCATCCCGACCGGCCGCTCTTCTTTGTCATGGGTGCCACCGGTGGCGTGTGGATCACCCGTGACGGCGGCGAGAACTGGACCGTGGCCTCGGACAAGGACTTCTCCACCGCTTCGGTGGGCGCCATCGAGATCGCGCCGTCAGACCCCAATGTGATCGTCGTCGGCA
>RFKS01000320.1 GCA_003694205.1 Alphaproteobacteria bacterium
CCCCCCAGCGATCGCGGTCTCTCGCTCCCCGCAATGCATAACCGGCGGGGTTCGCCTTCGCGCGTCCGGCGGGCGAGTTTGGCCCGACGTCTCTCTGGGTCTCTCTTCACCACCCGCCGGGGTTATCAGGTGGTTATCTCTGCGCAGCGCATGCAACCGGGGTGGTCAGCATCGCGGAGCGGGAGCATCGGTCTTCTTGCGGACCGCAGTGGGCCAGCCTTGTGTTGCTGGGTACCGCAAGGCCGTTATGAATACCTTGTCCGCCGGATGCGGTACAGGACGGAGGCGTACTGAATGGGTGAGATCGCTGACCGCTTCAGATCAAAGCTCGGAGCTGACTGGCCGGCTCCGCTGCCGGAAATGCTCGACGCCGCGCTCGCTCAGGACTCCCATCACCCAGAGAGCGTCGTGGGACGTGTGCTCGAAGATTGGTCGGCGGACGAGACCGTGGACCAAGAGATCCGGGGAGCGATTGAACTTGACGCCCTCGCCTTCGTTCTGAGTGATCGCCACGGTGGTGAATGGGGAGACACCCACTTCGGGCC
Organism: Alphaproteobacteria bacterium; assembly: GCA_003694205.1. Classification (GTDB taxonomy): domain Bacteria; phylum Pseudomonadota; class Alphaproteobacteria; order Sphingomonadales; family Rhodothalassiaceae; genus J134. Next base: position 546 of record RFKS01000320.1, read on the forward strand.
CTGGGGCTCAGGCACAACAGAGGCTGGAGAGGTGATCACCGCACCACGTCGCGAACGGGTCACAAAGGCTGCGGTCGAGCACTGGCGTTCGCGAGCAGAACTGCTTGAGCACCATGTGGCCCGCGCGAGGTTCAGCGATGCGGCCTGGGACCTGGCGCCGTTGGTGGGATTGACGCGACGCCGCGAGGACGCTATCCGCGCCATCGACAGCTACATCGGGCAATGCGCCAACAGCCGCTCCGAGCTCCATTTGGAGCGATGCCTGCGCAGGGCGCACACCCTTTCTCGCGCGATCGGCGATGCCCAGCGGGCCGCCAATGTGCGCACCTCACTTCTTGAGTTGTGTCGCGTGGAAGAGAGCGAGGCGTGTGAGCGTCTACGGTTTCTGGCGTGCGATCTGTACCTGCTGGACAAGCAGTCCGATGCAACGGACGCGGAGAAGGCCATCATTCTGGTCTGGATGGAGGAAGGTCTTCAGCGGTGCGTGGAGCAGGGCGACCCCTTTGATGGCGAACGATTCGCGGAGCGTCTCGACCTGCATTACCGGCGAGGCGATGCTGAATCCCGCCAACGCGTCGCTCGAGCCTTCGGCGGCTTGCTCGAGGCATGGGCCGCCAAGGGCAATGGCATGCTCGCCATGCACAACTACAAGAAGGCGCACGAGGTCTATCAGGCGGCTGGGTTGTCTTCAGAAGCGAAGGCCGTTCGCGGGAAGGTGCAATCGGCGACGGCGCAGAGCCGGGACGAAATGGCGCGCCTTTCCACAAAGGTGGAGATCCCAGGCGACGAAATGGACACTTTCGTGGAGAGCATCGTCGGCCAGGAGTGGTCCGAAGCGCTCCGCCGGTTCGTGGCGAACTTCCTGCACCGTCGGGCCGAGTTCGAGAAGCAACTCGATTCCTGGCTCGAAGGTTCAACGATGTACGGCCTCTTGTCACAGACCGTGATCACGGAATCCGGTGACAGCGTGGCGCTGAAGAGCCCCCAAGAGGATCGCGAGTCGCACATCATCCTGAAGGGCGCGGAAGTGATGCGCTTCGCGGAGGTCTTCATGCGCCCTGTGCTTGACGGGTTGCTTGTCAGGCACGAGGTCACGCCCAACAAGTTCCTCGAACTAACCGACGAGTCGCCACTGTTCCTCGATGATCGCCGGTCCATGCTCTATCGCGCATTCAAGGCGTATTGCCTGCGGGACTGGGCAACCTTCCTCCATATGGCGGTGCCACAGGTCGAGCACGCAATCCGGCTCTTGTTCCAGCACGCGGCGCAGAAAGCCACGACGACGAGCCGCGACAGCAAGCGGTGGCGCACCCTTACGCTTAATCAGATTCTGGATAGCAGCGCGCTCGCCGAACTGCTGGGCGGCGATGTCCTCCTTTATCTGCGCGTCGTGTTGACTCACGATCTCGGTCTGAACATGCGGAACTTGGTGTGCCACGGGCTCGTGAACCAGTCGTGGTGTAATCGCGGCCGGGCAGATCGGCTTCTGCATGTCGTGCTGCTCCTCACCTTGTTGTTCAGGCGAGGTGCGACGTCATCGCACGATCAGCCCGACGAGCAGCAGGGAACAGGCGAGGAATCGGCTGCGCCTTCTTTATGATCCGGTGCCTGCGGACCTGCGGGTTGTGAAACCTTGCCGGGCATGTGCGCACCGCCATAACCGGCGGCATAGGGAACCCGAAGCAGCGGCTCGCATGCAGCCAGCCGCGCTCCGGAGCCCACCGTGGACACCACGCGCAGCCCCGAGTCGATGACCGGCGTCGAGCGCCGCGCGGAGATCGCCAGCATTCTTGCTCGGGGCGTCGTTCGAGCTGCTCGGCTGGCGCGTCAGGCGGAATCAGCGCGTGTGTCGGGCACATCTACGTGCGCCGATCAGGGCACGGAAATTGCCTCCAGCAGCGGACTTGATCTCTGCGCGGACTTGCCCCTCAGTGTGGCTCCCCGACCCGCCGGTTCACGGCCGGGTCTGTGATGAAAGGAGCCACATGGCCGACATCGCAGCCGAGATCGACGCCCTGCACCGCATGACGACGGGCGAACTGGCTGAGCGCTACGAGGCGCTCCACGGCCGCCCCACCCGGACGCGGCACCGGGCGTACCTGATCCGCAAGATCACGTGGCGCATCCAGGCCAAAGCCGAGGGCGACCTGACTGAACGCGCCCGCCGCCGCGCCGCCGAACTGGCCGATGACGCGGAGATCCGCGTGATGGCGCCCAAGACGCTGATCTGCCCGCCACAACCCGGCAACGGCGCGACCGTGTCTCGGCCATTGCCGAATGGCGAGCAAAATGACCCCCGCCTGCCCCCGCCCGGCTCAGCCATCGTCCGCCAGTACAAGGGGCGGACCATTCGTGTGGTCGTCCTCGCGGCCGGCGAAGGGTTCGAGCACGACGGCGAGCGGTATCGCACGCTCTCGGCGATCGCCAAGAAGGTCACGGGCAGCCACATCAACGGCTTTCGCTTCTTCCGGCTCGGGAGCAAGCGGTGAGCGCGCCGCGACGACGCCGTGCAAAAGGCGAGACGACCGCCTCCA
>RFKS01000321.1 GCA_003694205.1 Alphaproteobacteria bacterium
CTGGCGATCGTGCTCGGCCTGTCGGCACTGCACGGCCTGTTGGCGCGCTGGCGCCGCGACTTTGCCCGTGGCGCAAACCGGCACGATTCGCGATTCTACAGGATCGTCAACGAGATACCGACGCTCGCCGTAATCGTTATCGTGATTTTGGTGATCGTCAGGCCGCTCTGAGCGAAAAGCGGAAAAGGGACTTGACTTGGGCGGCGATGGTGGTAGCGTCGCCGCAAAACCGGCATCTGGTGCCGGTGCAAGCCAATCCCGGAACATCGACCCCGGAATATCGATCGAAGGCACCGTCAGGATGCCGGGCCCGGCAAGGGCGCGAGAACCGATCGACCCGCCTCTCCCCATCCCTGTGTGCTGAGCGACACCGAATTTCTGTTGCCACGAGAACCGAGCGATGAATCTCGACGAACTGAAGAAAAAGACGCCGAACGAACTGCTGGCCCTTGCCGAGGAGCTTGGCGTCGAGAATGCCAGCAATCTGCGCAAGCAGGATATGATGTTTGCCATCCTCAAGAATCTCGCCGACCGCGGCGAAGAGATCTCGGGTGGCGGGGTGATCGAGATCCTGAGCGACGGCTTCGGCTTTCTGCGCTCGCCGGAGGCGAACTATCTCGCCGGACCGGATGACATTTATGTCAGTCCGAGCCAGGTGCGGCGGTTCAGCCTGAGAACCGGCGACACGGTCGAGGGACAGATCCGGGCACCAAAGGACGGCGAGCGCTACTTCGCCCTGCTCAAGGTGAACCGCATCAATTTCAACGAGCCGGACCGGGCGCGGCATAGGGTCAATTTCGACAATCTGACGCCGCTCTACCCGGACGAGCGTCTCAATCTCGATCCCAAGGACCCGACGGTCAAGGATCTGTCGCCGCGAATCATCGATCTCGTGGCGCCGATCGGCAAGGGACAGCGTGCACTCATTGTCGCGCCACCGCGCACCGGCAAGACCATGCTGTTGCAGAACATCGCGCAATCGATCACGCGCAATCATCCCGAGGTCTATCTGATCGTGCTGCTCATCGACGAGCGGCCCGAGGAGGTGACCGACATGCAGCGCTCGGTGAAGGGGGAGGTGGTCTCCTCGACCTTCGACGAGCCGGCGACGCGGCATGTCCAGGTGGCGGAGATGGTGATCGAGAAGGCGAAACGCCTGGTCGAGCACAAGCACGATGTGGTCATCCTGCTCGATTCGATCACCCGCCTTGCGCGCGCTTACAATACCGTCGTGCCGAGCTCGGGCAAGGTGCTGACCGGTGGCGTCGATGCCAATGCCCTGCAGCGGCCCAAGCGCTTCTTCGGTGCCGCGCGCAATATCGAGGAAGGCGGCTCGCTGTCGATCATCGCGACGGCGCTGATCGATACCGGCTCGCGCATGGACGAGGTCATCTTCGAGGAATTCAAGGGCACCGGCAATTGCGAGATCGTGCTCGACCGCAAGGTCGCCGACAAGCGCGTCTTCCCGGCCATCGACATCCTGAAGTCGGGCACCCGCAAGGAAGAGCTGCTGCTGCCCAAGGACCAGCTGTCCAAGGTCTGGGTCCTGCGCCGCATCCTGCAGCCGATGGGAACGACGGACGCGATCGAGTTCCTGATCGGCAAGATCAAGGAAACCAAGACCAACGAGGACTTCTTCGCCTCGATGAACCAGTAGCGGCTGCGCCTTTCAAGACAGATTTGTCTTTCATGGCAGCAGGATCGTGGCGCCGCGTGTGGCCCGCGATTCAAGAGCGCGATGGGCGTCGGCGGCACGGGCGAGCGGGAATTCCTGTCCGATGAGCGGCCGCAGCGCACCGCGCGTGACCATCTCGAAAAGCTGATCGACACCGGCGGCGATCTCCTCCGCATTCGCGTAATAATGCATGAGCGAGGGCCGGGTGAGAAAAAGCGAGCCCTTCGTCTGCAGGAGATTGACGTCGATTTCCCCGACCGCACCCGAGGCATTGCCGTAGGAGACCATGTATCCGCGCGGCCGGAGGCAGTCGAGCGAGGCGGCGAAGGTGGCGCGCCCGACGCCATCATAGACGACATCGACGCCGCGGCCCTCGGTGAGCGCGCGCACGCGGGTGACCACATCCTCCTCACGATAGAGAATGACCGCGTCAGCTCCATGATCGCGGGCGAGCGCCGCCTTTTCCGGCGAGCCGGCGGTGGCGATGGTGCGCGCACCGAGCGCCTTCAGCCACTGGCAGGCGAGAAGCCCGACGCCGCCCGCCGCGGCATGAAAGAGAACGACATCGCCGGCTTTGACCGGAAAGACGCGGCGGACAAGATATTCCACCGTGGCGCCCTTGAGCATGACGGCGGCGGCGGTCCTGTCATCGACGGCGTCGGGAAGCTTCACCAGGCGGTCGGCGGCGATGTTGCGGGCCTCGGCATAGGCACCGGGAGGGCCGAGGAAATAGCCGACGCGGTCGCCGGCACGGCAGGTCGTGACTCCCTCTCCGACGGCCTCGACGACGCCCGCCGCCTCAAGGCCGATGCCGCTTGGCAGGGGCATGGGATAAAGGCCACTGCGGTGATAGCAGTCGATGAAATTGACGCCGATGGCACGATGACGGACTCGCACCTCGCATGGGCCCGGGTCGGCAAGCGGGGTTTCGACGAGGGCAAGGACCTCCGGCCCGCCGGTGCGCGCGAATTCGATGCGGGCGACCATCATGCCCCGAGATGCCTCCTGAAGAATTGGGCGGTGCGCGCATTGGCGAGCTTGGCCGCGGCGGGATCGTAGTGTGCGCCGCCGGGTCGCGCGAAGGCGTGATCGACGCCGGGATAATCGTGGATCACGACGCGGGGATGCGCATCGAGCGCGGCATGGATCCGCGCCTGTGCCTCCTTGTCGACGAAGCCGTCCTCCTCGGCGATATGCAGCATCAGGTTACCGGCGATCGAGGATGCCTCCTCGAGATAGCCGTCGATGCCAACCCCGTAATAGCCGACCGCTGCATCGACATTGGTGCGGCAGGCGGTGAGATAGGCGAGCAGCCCGCCGAGGCAGTATCCGACCGCACCGGTGCGGCCGCTGACGCCCGGAAGGCGGCGCAGCGCGGCGAGGGTAGCAGCGATGTCCTTGATGCCGAGATCGACGTCGAAGCCCTTGTAGAGCGCGAAGGCCTTTTCCCATTCGGCTTCGGTCTGGTCGGTGATGTCGACACCGGGTTCCTGACGCCAGAAGAGGTCCGGGCAAACAGCCACATAGCCCTGACGGGCGAAGGAATCGGTGATCTCGCGCATCACCCGGTTGACCCCGAAGATCTCCTGGATGACGACGATTCCCGGTCCGCCGCCGCTCTCGGGCCTTGCCAGATAGGCGGCAAAGCTGCCCGATCCGTCCTTGGCCGCGATCTCGATCCGGTTGTCCGCCATGACGCGCCTCCCCGAAATGCAAAAAGCTGAACTGGGCGATCCGCCGCCACTTTACAAATCGAGTCGCGGCGTTTCCAGATCAAGCAGCGCCCGCTTTGTCGCAACACCGCCGGCGCCCGAATAGCCCCGGAGTTGGCCGTCGGCGGCAACGACCCGGTGGCACGGGATGAGGATCGGGA